>NZ_JASDCY010000005.1:1822-73165 GCF_030407675.1 Kocuria sp. APC 4018
GGGGAGCCGTCCGTGCGGATCGGGGACGAGGCCGTTCTCTTCGGGGCCGGGACGGACCCCTCCGTGGTGGAGTGGGCCGACGCCGCCGGGACCATCAACTACGAGATCGTCACCCGGATCTCGCCGCGCGTCCCCCGCGAGTACGTCGCGGCGGAACCGCGCTCCGACATTGACCGGGGCCGGCACGCGCAGCGCAGTGGGCACCGCGGCGTGGAGCCCGTGGCTGATTCCACAGTGAATTCCGCGGGGGATCCCAGTGCGCACCCCGGCGTGGACCACTACCGCGGCACGGACCCCGTTGCGGACGGCGTTGCGGACGGCGACTGCGGGCCGGGAACCGGACCGGGCGGCGTCGTGCCCCGGCAGGATGCGCAGGACGGTCCCGGAGAGGGAGCCGCGGCGGGGGAGAACTGGAGCCTCACCCGGGAGCTCGGGACCGCGGAGGAGACCCGCGAGCTGGCGCGCGCCCTCGCACCTCACCTGCGGGCGGGAGACCTGGTGCTGCTCAACGGCGAGCTGGGCGCGGGCAAGACGACCTTCACCCAGGGGCTCGGGGAGGGGCTGGGCGTGCGCGAGGGGATCATCTCGCCCACGTTCGTGCTCGCGCGCCGCCACCCCAACCTGGCAGACGGGCCGCTCCCGGGTGGGCCGGACCTCGTGCACGTGGACGCGTACCGGCTGACCACGGCCGAGGACGTCGAGAGCATCGACCTGGAGGACACGCTGGACACGTGCGTGACCGTGGTCGAATGGGGCACCGGCAAGGTGGAGCACCTGAGCGGCTCGCGGCTCGTGGTCGACATCGAGCGGGCCCGAGGCGCCGAGGCGCTTCCCGAGCAGCCGGACACGGACCTGGCGGGGGTGCTCGCGGATCTGGGCGCACAGTGGCAGGAGGAGGGCGCCGCCGACGAGACGCGACGGGTGACGCTGCGGGGGATCGGCCCGCGCTGGGCCCGGTGCCCGCGATTGTGACGGGGCCGCGAGGTCCGGAGCACGGGTGGGGTCAGAACCGGTTCCCGTGACCACCCGGGCGCCGGTCCGAGGGGGCAGGGTGCGTCGCGGATCACGCCCGGTCAGACCGGGAAGGGGCCCGGCTGCGTGACACAATGAGGGCGGACACCTGCACGTCCACCGCAGACGGTGAGACCCCAGGGGGACCCCGACGGCGTCGTCGTTCCATGGGCACTCGGCCGCTTGCGCGCACCGACCCGAGGAGAACCGCATGCCGCGGACATCGACACCCCACATCAAACCCGATGGCGCACCCATCGCCGAGACCATCCTGCTGCCCGGTGACCCGCTGCGCGCCAAGTACATCGCGGAGACGTTCCTCGAGGACGCCGTGCAGTTCAACTCCGTGCGCAACATGCTGGGCTACACCGGCACCTTCAACGGCCGGGAGCTGTCCGTCATGGGCACGGGCATGGGCATCCCGTCCATCGCGCTCTACAGCTGGGAGCTGATCCACGAGTTCGGCTGCCGCAAGCTCGTGCGTGTGGGCTCGTGCGGCGGGCTCACCAAGGACCTGGCCCTCAACGACATCGTGCTCGCCCAGGCCGCGTCCACGGACTCCAACTACCTGGCGCAGTTCGACCTGCCCGGCACGTGGGCCCCCACCGGTTCCTTCCGGCTGCTGGACCACGTGTACCGCGGTGCGGCGGAGCGCGGGATCACGGCCCACGCCGGCAACGTGGTGTCCTCGGACACCTTCTACCACGCGCAGGACGACACCACGCAGCGCTGGGCCCGGATGGGCGTGCTCGCCGTGGAGATGGAGACCGTGGGGCTCTACGCCAACGCCGCGGCCGCCGGAGTGGAGGCCCTGGCCATGTTCACGGTCTCAGACAACCTGGTGACCCACGAGGAGATGAGCCCCGAGCAGCGCCAGACGGGGTTCGCACAGATGATCGAGCTGGCCGCAACCGTGACGGAGCTGTGAAGCACATGAACCCCGAGAACCAGAACCACGTCCCGCCCTCCGAGGCGGGACCCCAGAGCGCGGCCGCCACGCCCGCGGCCGCCGTGCCCGCCACGGCCACCGGTGCCGCCGGGGCCCGCACCACGAGCGGTGTGAATCCGCGCCGGGCCGTGCCCGTGCTGCTGTTCCTCTTCATCTTCTGCCTGGTGATCGACCAGGGCTTCAAGTTCACGTCCCAGCCCATGGCGGAGGCGCTGAACCTCAGCGAGTCCACCGTGAGCCTGCAGGCCACGCTCACCGGTGTGCTCATCGGCATCGGCGCCGTGGTGTACTCCGCGCTCGCGGACTCCGTGGCCATCCGCAAGCTGCTGTACCTGAGCATCGGGCTGATCGTGGTGGGCTCGGTGATCGGCTTCGTGGGCTCCGCGTCCTTCCCCGTGGTGCTCGTGGGCCGCGTGATCCAGACGGCCGGCCTGGCCGCCGCGGAGACCCTCTACGTGGTCTACGTGACCAAGCACTTCGAGGGCGTGGAGCTCAAGAAGTACCTGGGCTTCTCCAACATGTCCTTCCAGCTGGCCTCGCTGATCGGCACCCTGATCTCCGGCTTCCTGGCCACGTACGTGTCCTGGACCTGGATGTTCCTGATCCCGCTGATCATCGTGCTGTCCCTGCCGTTCATCAAGACCCGCGTGCCGGACGAGGTCCAGCAGACCAGCTCCGGGGTGGACGTCTACGGGCTGTTCCTGGTGGGTGTGATGGCCACCGGGCTGATCATGTTCATGCAGGAGTTCGTGTGGTGGTGGTGGATCCCCGTGGTCGTGGCCACCGTGCTGTTCGTGATCCACGTGCGCACCAACCCCAAGGCGCTGGTGGACGCGTCCTTCTTCACCAACCGCCCGTACATCAGCGCCCTGGTGGTCGTGTTCATCATCTACTCGGTGAACCTGGCGTTCGTCTTCCTGTTCCCCTTTGCGATCCACGGTGTGCACGACATGGCCATGGACAAGGTCTCCCTGCTCACCATCCCGGGCTACGTCCTGGGCGCCTCCACGGCGGCGATGTCCGGGCAGGTCAGCAAGCGACTCGACTCCAAGCAGGCCGTGACGCTCGCCCTGGGCCTGCTGGCGCTGTCCCTGGCGGTCGCCGGTCTGTTCATCAATGTCTCCGTGGTGGCCATGGTGATCGCGATGGCCATGTTCTCGGTGGGCTTCGGCCTGCTGTACGCGCCGCTGATGTCCAGCGCGCTGCTGCTCATGCCGGCCGCCAAGTCGGGTGTGGCCGTGGGCTTCTACAACCTGGTGATCAACGTGGCCGCGCCGATCGGCGTGGCGTACACGGCCACCCTGATGTCCTCCAAGCCCACCTGGTTCAGCGGCCTCAGCGTGGGCACCACGCCCGAGGGTGACTACTTCGCGACCATCCTGTGGCTGCTTGTGGGCATCACCCTGCTGGGCCTGGTGGCCTACCGCGTGCTGTTCGGGCTGATCGAACGCAGCGACGCCCGGGCCGCCCAGCAGCTGACCACGCAGGAGTAGCCTCCCGCGCCGCGCACCGCAGCCCCTCCGTCCCGTTCCTCTCGCGGAACCGGGACGGAGGGGCTGCTGCGTTGCGGGCATAGACTGTCCGGGTGCTTGTGCTGAGTCTGGATTCCTCCTCGATCGCCTCCGTGGCCCTGTCCCGCGACGGTGAGGTGCTGCGGGATTTCGCCACCACGGACACGCGCTCCCACGCGGAGGCGCTGGCTCCGGCGGTGCGTGACCTGCTGTCCACGCAGGGGGTCACGGGCGCCGAGCTGGACGCGCTGCTCGTGGGCACGGGCCCCGGCCCCTTCACGGGTCTGCGCGCGGGTCTCGCCACGGCGCGGGCGCTCGGCTTCGCGTGGGAGGTGCCCGTGCACGGGCTGTGCTCCCTGGACGCCGTGGCCCACCGCGTGGCCCCGACCGCCCGCTCCGCCGGGCACCCCGAGTTCCTGGTGGCCATCGACGCCCGCCGCAAGGAGCTCTACTGGCGCCGCTACCGGGTGCACGACGACGCCGCCGGCACCTGTGCCGTGCCCGTGGCCGCACCGCAGGTGGGCGCCCCGGAGGAGCTCCCGGACCTGCCGTGCGCGGGACCCGGCGCGGGTCTGTACCCCGACCGGATCGCGCGGCCCCTGACCGGGAGCCACGAGCTGCACCCCACGGCCGCGGACCTCGCCCGCGCGGCCTGGGCGCTGACGAGCCGCGGCACGCGCCTCAGCACGGACACCTCTCCGCTGTACCTGCGCGAGTCCGACGCCAAGGTTCCCGCATCGCTCAAGCGGGTCACCTCGTGAGGGGCGCCGAGAACCCCGCTGCGGATCCCGATGACAACGCCGCCGCGCGACCCCCTGCCGGACCCGGCGGGCAGCACTGCCCTGCGGACCGGCAGGGACGGGCCGCGGAAGCCACCACGCACCCGCGGGAGGGGCACGGCTCGGCAAGCGCGGCGGCGTCGTCGATCCCGGCGGGACACGCCCTGCGGCCCATGCAGCCCGGGGACCTGGATGCCGTGCACACCCTGGAGACCGTGCTGTTCCCCGAGGACGCCTGGCCCCGGCCCATGTTCGACGAGGAGCTGGCGCACCCCACCCGCCAGTACTGGGTGGTCACCCGTGACGGGGAGATCGTGGCGTACGCGGGGATGATGTGCATCCCTCCGGTGGGAGACGTCCAGACGATCGCCGTGGCCGCGGCCCACGAGGGCAAGGGTCTGGGGAGCGCCCTGCTGCGCGTGCTGCACGAGGCGGCTGTGCGCGCCGGGGCCACCGAGATGATGCTCGAGGTGCGCGCGGACAACCCCCGCGCCCAGGCCCTGTACCGGCGCTTCGGCTACGAGCACATCCACACCCGGGCCCACTACTACGGTCCGGGACACGACGCACTCATCATGCGCTGCGAGCTGGTCCCGCCCGGACCGCACGAGCGCAGCGCGGACGGAAGGACCATCCATGAGCACCGCTGAGCCCCTCGTGCTGGGCATCGAGTCCTCGTGCGACGAGACCGGTGTGGGCATCGTGCGCGGCACCGAGCTGCTGACCAACACCGTGTCCTCCTCCATGGAGCAGCACGTGCGCTTCGGCGGGGTGATCCCCGAGATCGCCTCCCGCGCGCACCTCGAGGCGTTCGTGCCCACGGTGCGCGAGGCGCTCGCCGCGGCGGACGTGACGCTCGCGGACGTGGACGCGATCGCCGTCACCTCCGGTCCCGGACTCGCCGGCGCACTCATGGTGGGCGTGGCCGCGGCCAAGGCGCTCGCGGTGGCCACGGGAACGCCGTTGTACGCGATCAACCACCTCGTGGCCCACGTGGGTGTGGGCCTGCTGGACGGGGACGGCAGCCTGCCCGAGAACCTCGGGGCGCTGCTCGTCTCCGGCGGGCACACCGAGATCCTCGCGGTGGGGGAGATCACCGAGGACGTCCGGCTGCTCGGTGCCACGATCGACGACGCCGCCGGCGAGGCCTACGACAAGGTGGCCCGCCTGCTCGGACTCGCCTACCCCGGCGGACCGGCCATCGACCGGGCCGCGAAGGACGGGAACCCCGAGGCGTTCCGGTTCCCCCGCGGGCTGAGCGCGGGCAAGTACATGGGCTCGGCGGAGAATCCCGGCCGGCACCGCTACGACATGTCCTTCTCGGGGCTCAAGACAGCGGTGGCCCGCGTGGTGGAGGCGTTCGAGGCCGCCGGTCAGCCCGTGCCCGTGGCGGACGTGGCCGCGAGCTTCCAGGAGTCCGTGGTGGACGTGATCTCCCGCAAGACCGTGCTGGCCTGCACCGAGCACGGGATCACCACCCTGCTCATGGGCGGCGGAGTGGCCGCGAACTCCCGGCTGCGGGAGGTCGTCACGGGGCGCTGCGCGGAGCACGGGATCCGCGTGGTGGTCCCGCCACTGTCCCTGTGCACGGACAACGGGGCCATGGTGGCGGCCCTCGGCGCCCGCCTCGTCACGCGCGGTGTGGCACCCACGGGCATCGAGTTCACCGCGGATCCGGGACTGCCCGTGACCACGGTGTCGGTGCCCGCTCCGGCCTGAGTCCCCCTCAGCCGGCCTGCGCCGATCTGATCTGCTCTGACCGACCCTGGCCCGGCACGCGCGGCCCGGATCCGGAGGAACGCTGCCCGAGCGGTGTGATGCAGCCGCGCTCCGGCGCCCGCCCGGAGGCATGCAGGGTGCTCCCGAGCGGTCCCGGGGTCAGCGGATCTCGCGGTTCTGCGCCACGATGTCCCGCACCACGGCCCGCAGGTCCCCGCCGTTCTCCTGGGCGATCCGGCGCTGGCGGAGGTAGCCGACCTCACCGGTCATCATGGTCTCCACGTAGGCCAGCTCCCGGGCGCAGCCGAGCTCCGCGGCGAGCGGCTCCAGGCGGTTCAGCACCTCGGTGAGGTCCTCGGTGAGCGGTGTCTGGTGGTTCTGCGCGTCCCGGATGACCACGGCGTCCAGCCCGTAGCGGGCGGCACGCCACTTGTTCTCCTGGTGGTGCCACGGGGGCATCACGGGAATGCTTCCGCCCTGGTCCAGGGTGCGGGAGAAGGACTCCACGAGGCACTGGGTCAGAGCCGTCAGCGCACCCACCTCACGCAGGTTGGAGGGGCCGTCGCACACGCGCATCTCCACCGTGCCGAAGCGGGGGACGGGGCGGATGTCCCAGCGGTTCTCGGAGGTCTCCTCGATCACGTCCGTGGCGATCAGGTCCGACACGTAGGCCTCGTACTCGTCCCACGAGTCGAAGTGGAAGGGCAGCCCGGCCGTGGAGAGCTGCTGGAACAGCTGCGCGCGCTGCGAGGCGTAGCCGGTGTCGTGGCCGCACCAGTACGGCGAGTTGGCGGACAGCGCCAGCAGGTGCGGGTAGTAGTTCATGAGCCCGTCCAGCACGGGCAGCGCCTTGTCCCGGTGGTCGACCCCCACGTGGACGTGCAGCCCGAAGATCACCATCTGACGGCCCCAGTACTGCGCACGGTCCAGCACCTTGTAGTAGCGCTCCGCGTCCACCACCGGCTGGTCCGCCCAGTCCGAGAACGGGTGGGTGCCGGCCGCGAAGATCTCGAGTCCGCGCGGGTCCGTGACCTCCCGGATCCTGTCCTGGGTCTCGGACAGGTGTGCCAGGGCCTCGGGCACGTTCTGGCACACGCCCGTGACCATCTCCACGGTGTTCTGCAGGAACTCGCCCGTGACCTGGGGGTGGTCCCCTTCCTCGCCGAGCTCCGGGTACTCGGACACCACGGCCTCGAGGACCTCCTGCGCCCGCTGCGCGAGCTCTCCGGAGTCCCGGTCCACCAGGGCGACCTCCCACTCGACACCCAGGGTGGAGTTGTCGGAGATCTCGAAGTCAATGTGCACGGCGTTGTCCTCTCATGGGTTCGCCGGGAGCGGCTGCTGCGTCCTGGAGCGTGGCCGCGGCGCGCGGTCCGAACACAGGGTCTCTCAGTGTAGGGGGTTAACAGCCAGCACCACACGACGCTCCCCGCCGGGCTCGGCCACGCGTGTCATCACCAGGGTGGCGCGCTGCGTGCCGCGCGGCGCGAGCTGCTGGCGCAGCTGCTCCGGGGTCACGGCCGTGCCTCGCTTCTTGACGTCCAGGGTGCCCACGTCGTGCTCCCGCACCCACCGGCGCAGCACCTTGACGGTGTGGGGCAGCACCTCGCGCACCTCGTACGCGCGCGCCAGGGGGGTCTGCACCAGGGTCTGCGAGGAGAGGTACGCGATGTCCGGGTGCACCAGGTGCGCACCGAGGCGCTGCGCGAGGTCGGTGACGAGCCCCGCGCGGATCACGGCGCCGTCGGGCTCGTAGAGGTAGCGGCTCACGGGTCCCAGCAGCGGCCCCTCGGGCACGGGGGACTCCCAGGAGCCGGAGGTCAGTTCCGCCGCCGACGACGCCGCGGAGCCGGGTTCCGCGCCGCCGCCCAGCACGAGCGCGGAGCGCACCACGTCCGGGCGGCGCACGGCACCGAACCACAGGACGGCTTCCACCACGTCCCCGCGGTCGGAGATCCACTGGGCCTCCGCACCCTCGGGCACGTGCTCGTGGGGGATCCCGGGTCCGATCTTCGCGCCCACGGCGAGTCCGGCCTCCGCGAGCGACGCGACGAAGGACAGGGGAGGGGAGAAGGCCTCGGGGTCGAAGATCCTGCGGGTGCGGCCACCGCCCGAGACACGGCGGGCCGGGTCCAGCCACACCCCGTGGACGGGGCCGTTCTCGAGCGCGGAGAGATCCAGCTCCTGCGCGTCCGCGCACAGCACGCGGGCTCGGGGCCAGCCCGTGAGGTTCACGGTGGCCGCCGCCGCGGTGAGGGGGTCCCGCTCGACCGCAGTGACCGTGCGGTCCAGGGCCGCGAGCGCCAGCGAGTCCGCGCCGATGCCGCAGCCGAGGTCCACCACGTGCTCCGCGCCCGCCTGGGCGAAGCGCTGGGCGTGCAGGGCGGCCACGGACCACCGGGTGGCCTGCTCCACGCCGTCGCGCGTGAAGACCAGCTGCCGCGCGAAGTCCCCGAACTTCGCGTGGGCCTTCTCGCGCAGCCGGGACTGGGTGAGGGCCGCGGCCACGAGCTCGGGGTCGTGGCCCTGGGCGCGCAGGGACTGGTTCAGCGCGAGCGAGGCCGCGGCGTCGTACGGGGGGAGGGAGTCGAGCAGGTGGCGGCCCTCGGGAGTGAGGAGGCGGGCCAGTCCGCGGGCCTCGGCGTCGTCCGGTGCGGTGGGTGCAGTCACCCGTCCATCACATCACGAGCGACACATCTCGAATTACGAACCACAAGTCATACCTAATTAGGTTAGGCTCACCTGGTGGCCGGCCGCCCGTTCCCTGACCGCTCCATCAGAATGTGAGACACCCATGTTCTCCCACCGCCTGCTGCCCGGCGCGGCACTGTGCACCGTTGCCGCGCTGACCCTCGTGGGGTGCGGTTCCTCCGCTGAATCCGGGGACTCCACCGCGAGCTCCAGTGCCTCCTCCAGCACCGTGAGCATCGAGGACAACAAGGGCACCCAGGACGTCACCGTGCCTCCCAAGACCGTGGTGGCTACCGACAACCGCCTGTTCGAGACCCTCGCGGACTGGGACGTGCAGCTCGCCGCCGCCCCCAAGAAGCTGATCCCCGAGACCATCTCCTACGCCAACGACGAGAGCGTGGTGGATCTCGGCTCGCACCGCGAGCCGGACCTGGAGGCCATTGCCGGTGTGGATCCCGACCTCGTGATCAACGGGCAGCGCTTCGCGCAGCACTACGACGACATCCACACGCTCGTCCCGGACGCCACCATGCTCGAGCTGGACCCGCGGGACGACCAGCCCCTGGACTCCGAGCTGCAGCGCCAGACCACCGCCATGGGCGAGGTCTTCGGCAAGCAGGAGGACGCCAAGGCGCTGAACGAGGGCCTCGACAAGGCCGAGCAGCGCGCCAAGGACGCCTACGCGGGGCAGTCCACCATGGGCCTCATCGTCTCCGGCGGGGACATGGGGTACGTGGTGCCCAGCACGGGGCGCACGATCGGCCCGCTGTTCGACATGGTGGGCCTGAAGCCCGCCCTGGAGGTCTCCGGCTCGGAGGACCACCAGGGTGACGACATCTCGGTGGAGGCGATCGCCAAGGCCAAGCCGGAGCTGCTGATCGTCATGGACCGGGACGCCGCAATGAAGTCGGAGAAGGGATCCACCCCGGCCTCCGAGGTGATCGAGAAGTCCGAGGCCCTCAAGGACGTCCCCGCCGTGAAGAACGGCAACGTGGTCTACCTGCCCGCGGACACCTACACCAACGAGGGCATCCAGACCTACACGGAGATCCTCAACGCACTGGCGGACAAGCTCGAGGCGGACGCCGAGAACTGACCGGCCCGCCCCGGATCCACACCGTGGCCCCGCGGGGACGTCCCGCGGGGCCACGTCACGAGCACACGGAAGCACACAGGTGAAGATGGCCACCACAGCCACGGTCCCGACATCCCGTCCCGCACCCACGGGGGTGCTCAGGGACTGGACCTTCTGGGTGGCCTGCGCGGTGGTCGCGGGGCTGCTGGTGGCCTCCGTGCTCACGGGGGTCGCGGACCTCTCCGACCCCGAGGAGGGTGGGCAGTTCCTTGCGCTGACCCGGATCCCGCGCACCGTGGCACTGGTCCTCGCGGGCGCGGCCATGGCCATGTCCGGGCTGGTCATGCAGCTGCTCACCCAGAACCGCTTCGTGGAGCCCACCACCACGGGCACCACGGAGTGGGCCGGGCTGGGGCTGCTGGTCATGACGGTCGTGGCCCCGGACGCCGGCCTGACCGCCCGGATGCTCGGCGCGGTGGTGGCGGCCTTCGTGGGAACCATGGTGTTCTTTGCGTTCCTGCGGCGGATCACCCTGCGCTCCTCGCTGATCGTGCCGATCGTGGGCATCATGCTGGGCGCCGTGGTGGGGTCCGCGTCCACCTACCTGGCGCTCGTCACGGACCGGCTGCAGAACCTCGGGGTGTGGTTCGCGGGCAGCTTCACGTCCGTGCTCAAGGGCCAGTACGAGACGCTGTGGATCGTGGCCGCCGTGGCCGTGCTGGTGTTCGTCGCCGCGGACCGGCTCACCGTGGCGGGGCTCGGCGAGGACGTCGCCACCAACGTGGGGCTGAACTACGACCGCATCATCCTGCTCGGCACGGGTCTCGTGGCCGTGGCCACGGGGGTGGTCACCGTGGTTGTGGGAAACCTGCCGTTCCTGGGACTGATCGTGCCCAACGTGGTTTCGCTGTTCCGCGGGGACGACCTGCGCTCCAACCTGCCCTGGGTGTGCCTGCTGGGGATCGGGCTGGTCACGGTGTGCGACCTCATCGGGCGGACGATCATCATGCCCTTCGAGGTACCGGTCTCCCTCATCCTGGGGGTCGTGGGAGCGGCCGTGTTCATCGCCCTGCTGCTCGGGAGCCGCCGCCGTGTCTGAGTCCCGCACCCGCCGGCCCGCCGCCGTGGGCTCCGGCGCGTTCACCTCCGCCGCCCACCGGCGCCGCTACTGGTGGATCACCGTGGCACTGGCCGCGGTGGGTACCCTGTGCTGCGCGGGGATCCTGGTGTGGGACAACCCGCTGCCGGCCGGCACCCCGGGGTTCTGGCGGATCGTGGAAGCTCGTGCCACGTCCGTGGTGGTGATCGCGGTGGTGGCACTGTGCCAGGCCATGGCCACCGTGGCGTTCCAGACCGCGGCGAACAACCGGATCATCACCCCGTCCATCATGGGATTCGAGTCCCTCTACGTGCTGGTGCAGACCTCGGCGGTCTACTTCCTGGGCGCCGTGGGGGTCACCGCGGTGCAGGGTCTGGCGCAGTACGCGGCGCAGGTGACGGTCATGGTGCTCTTCGCCCTGGCCCTGTACGGCTGGCTGCTGTCCGGCCGGCATGCGAACGTGCAGGTCATGCTGCTGATCGGCATCGTGCTGGGCGGTGGCCTGGGCGCGGTGTCCACGTTCATGCAGCGGCTGCTCTCGCCCAGCGAGTTCGACGTGCTGAGCGCCCGGCTCTTCGGCTCGGTGTCCAACGCGAACCCCGAGTACTTCCCCCTGGCCATCCCGCTGTGCCTGCTGGGAACGGCCGCTCTGTACCTGCGCTCCCGGCGGCTCAACGTCATGGCGCTGGGGCAGGACGTGGCCACCAACCTGGGGCTGCTGCACCGCCGCGAGCTCATGCTCACCCTGTTCTGGGTGTCCGTGCTCATGGCCGTGACCACCTCGCTGATCGGTCCCATGACGTTCCTGGGCTTCCTGGTGGCCACCCTGGCGTACCAGTTCTCGGACACCCACGACCACCGCTACGTGTTCCCCATGGCGGCGCTGCTGGGCTTCGCGGTGCTCTCCGGGGCCTATTTCATCCTGAAGAACGTCTTCTACGCGGAGGGCGCGGTGTCCATCATCATCGAACTGGTGGGCGGAACCGTGTTCCTCGTGGTGATCCTGAGGAAGGGCAGACTGTGATCCGGCTGGACGGACTGAGCAAGCAGTACGGGACGGACACCGCCATCGGGCCGGTGGACCTGGAGATCCCCGAGGGCGGGATCACCGCGCTCGTGGGTCCCAACGGCGCGGGCAAGTCCACCCTGCTGACCATGATGGGCCGTCTGCTCGGCCCGGACGCCGGCACCGTGGTGGTCGGCGGCCACGACGTCACCACCACCCCGCCGCGCACGCTCGCCACGGTGGTGTCCACGCTGCGCCAGGAGAACCACTTCACGGCGCGGCTCACGGTGCGCCAGCTCGTGGGCCTGGGCCGCTTCCCCTACACGCGCGGGCGGATCAACAGGGAGGACGAGAGGATCATCTCCGAGTCCATCGAGTTCTTCGACCTGGGTCCGCTGCAGGACCGCTACCTGGACCAGCTCTCGGGCGGCCAGCGCCAGCGCGCCTACGTGGCCATGGTGCTGTGCCAGGAGACCGGGTACCTGCTGCTGGACGAGCCGCTGAACAACCTGGACATGCGCCACTCCGTGCACATGATGCAGCACCTGCGACGCGTGGCGGACGAGCTGGGGCGCACCGTGGTGATCGTGCTGCACGACATCAACTTCGCGAGCCACTACGCGGACCGGATCTGCGCGGTCAAGGACGGGCGGGTCGTGGAGTTCGGCACGCCCGCCCAGATCATGACGGACGAGACCCTCACCCGCGTGTTCGACACCCCGGTCACGTGCCACGAGGGCCCCAGCGGGCGGCTCGCGGTCTACTACTGAGCGTTACGACGCCGCTCCTCCCGCGGGTGCTCGACCCCGCCTTCCGCGGGCGCGGAGCGGGCTCCGTCCGCCGGGGCGCAGACGCGGTGGTAACGCTCCGGGCCCGTGCCCGCGCCACCCGAGGACGGTGCGGCGAGGCCGTCGACGGGGCCGGGCGGCGTCGTCGTGGGGTGTGCCGGAGGCCCGGTTCAGCCCACAGGGGAGTGGCGTGGGCGCGTCTTGACCGGGCGCGGCCCGCGTCCCTACAGTGCTATTAGCACTCTCCCATGGAGGGTGCTAAAGGCCAGGCGCTCAATCGGCACCGCGACGACGGTTGGCACGCCAACTGGCCTGTGGCGCTCGCCGTCATGGGACCCCATGGCACGCGGCGGACGCACACCGTCTCACACGCCTAGAAGAAAGGGAGAGATCGTGTCGGTCTCCATCAAGCCCCTCGAGGATCGCATCGTGGTTCAGCCGCTGGCCGCTGAACAGACCACCGCCTCCGGTCTGGTCATCCCGGACACCGCCAAGGAGAAGCCCCAGGAGGGCACCGTCCTGGCCGTGGGCCCGGGCCGCGTGGACGACAAGGGCAACCGCATCCCCGTGGACGTCAACGAGGGTGACCTGGTCATCTTCTCCAAGTACGGCGGGACCGAGGTCAAGTACAACGGCGAGGAGTACCTGGTGCTCCCGGCGCGCGACGTGCTGGCCGTCATCGAGAAGTAGCTTCTCCACACCCTTTCGTACGCGGTGCCCGTCCGCCCGGGAACGGGCCGCGGGCACCGCGTGCGTCGTCTCCGCAGTCTTCCCGGTTCCCTAAGGAGCAACTCACATGCCCAAGCAGTTGGTGTTCGACGACACCGCTCGCAAAGCGCTCGAAGCCGGCGTGAACCGCCTGGCCGACACCGTCAAGGTCACCCTCGGCCCCCGCGGCCGCAACGTGGTCCTGGACAAGAAGTGGGGCGCACCCACCATCACCAACGACGGCGTGACCATCGCCCGTGAGGTGGAGCTCGAGGACCCGTACGAGAACCTCGGCGCCCAGCTGGCCAAGGAAGTGGCCACCAAGACCAACGACGTCGCCGGTGACGGCACCACCACCGCCACCGTGCTGGCGCAGGCGATCGTGAAGGAGGGCCTGCGCAACGTTGCCGCGGGCGCCGCCCCCAGCGACATCAAGCGCGGGGTCGAGGCCGCCGTGGCCACCGTGTCCCAGCGCCTGCTGGACAACGCCCGCCCCGTGGAGGGCAAGGACGTGGCCCACGTGGCCGCGATCTCCGCCCAGTCCGAGGAGATCGGCGAGCTGATCGCCCGCGCCTTCGAGACCGTGGGCACGGACGGCGTGATCACCATCGAGGACGGCTCCTCCACCGAGGTGGAGCTGGACGTCACCGAGGGCATGCAGTTCGACAAGGGCTACCTGTCCCCGTCCTTCATCACCGACCAGGAGCGCCAGGAGGCCGTCCTGGACGACACCTACGTGCTGCTGTTCCAGGGCAAGATCTCCTCGATCCAGGACCTCATGCCGGTGCTGGAGAAGGTGCTGCAGGCCAAGAAGCCGCTGACCATCATCGCGGAGGACGTCGAGGGCGAGGCCCTGTCCACCCTGGTGGTCAACAAGCTGCGCGGCACGCTGGACGTCGTGGCCCTGAAGGCTCCCGGTTTCGGAGACCGCCGCAAGGCGATCATGCAGGACCTCGCGGTGCTCACGGACGCCACCGTGATCACCCCGGAGCTCGGCATCTCCCTCGAGGCCGTGGACCTGAGCCAGCTGGGCTCCGCGCGCAGGATCACCGTGACCAAGAACCAGACCACCCTGGTGGACGGCGCGGGCTCCTCCGACGCCGTGGCCGAGCGCGTGGCGGAGATCCGCTCCGAGATCGCGCGCACGGACTCTGAGTGGGACCGCGAGAAGCTCCAGGAGCGCCTCGCGCGCCTCGCCGGCGGCATCTCCGTGATCAAGGTCGGCGCCGCCACCGAGGTGGAGCAGAAGGAGCGCAAGCACCGCATCGAGGACGCCGTGTCCTCCACGCGTGCCGCGCTCGAGGAGGGCATCGTGGCCGGCGGCGGTTCCGCCCTGGTCCACGCCTCGAAGTCCCTGGACGGCACGGACCTCGGTCTGGACGGCGACGCCGCCACGGCCGTGAACATCGTGCGCCGCGCCCTCACGCAGCCCCTGCGCTGGATCGCGGAGAACGCGGGCCAGGACGGCAACGTGGTGGCCTCCCGCGTGGCCGAGATGGAGCCCGGCAACGGGTACAACGCCCTGACCGGCGAGTACGAGAACCTGCTCTCGGCGGGCATCATCGACCCCGTGAAGGTCACCCGTTCCGCCCTGCAGAACGCGGCGTCCATCGCGGCTCTCGTGCTCACCACCGAGACCCTGGTGGCCGAGAAGAAGGACCAGGACGAGGACTGAGCACCCCTCGTCGCTCCCGTGAGCGCCCGGCCCTCTGCGGCACGCGCCACGGGGTGAGCGGATGATCACCACGGCGGCCCACTCCCGAGGGAGTGGGCCGCCGTGGTGCGTTGCGCCGACCAGCGCGCGGCCCACCTGAGGACCGCGGGAGCGGAACCGTGGTTGGACCTGCCTGCGCCCCCGGCCTAACCTGATGCGATGCGCTTCCCCCCGGCCCCGTCTCCCGAGTCCGCGAAGACCCCTCCCTGGAGTGCGGGGAGCGGCACCGGGGGATCGAGCCCCTCCGACCGGGTGTCCCGGTACTCGGGGTTCCGCCCCGAGGTGCAGGGTCTGCGTGCGGTGGCCGTGCTGCTGGTGGTGGTCTACCACGTGTTCATGGGCCGGGTCTCCGGTGGTGTGGACATCTTCCTGTTCATCTCCGCCTTCTTCATGACCTCGTCCTTCGTGCGCAAGATCGAGGGCGGACGTCCCCTCGCACTGGGGCGGTACTGGCTGCACACGTTCAAGCGTCTGCTGCCCCTTGCCACGCTGGTGATCCTGGGCACCTTCGTGCTGCTGTGGCTGTTCTACCCGGCGCAGGACGCGGCGTCCTTCCGCTCCGAGGGTGTGGCCTCGATCCTGTACGTGGAGAACTGGTCGCTGGCCTTCAACGCCGTGGACTACTACGCGGCGGACCACTCCAGCGCGTCCCCTTTCCAGCACTTCTGGTCGCTGTCGGTGCAGGGTCAGGTGTTCCTGGTCTGGCCGTTGATCTTCGCACTCGCGTGGCTGGTCAAGCGGCGCACTGGGCGCAGCAGCGTGCCCGTGCTCGCGGTGTGCTTCGGGGCGGTGTTCGCGGTCTCGCTGACGTTCTCGGTGATCACCACGAACACCCAGCAGGCGTTCGCGTACTTCGACACCCGTGCCCGGTTGTGGGAGTTCGCGCTGGGGTCCCTGGTGGCTCTGGCCATCCCGTATCTGCGGCCGAGCCGTGGGCTGCGGGTGCTCCTGGGCTGGGCGGGGTTCGTGAGCATGGTGTCCGTGGGCATCCTCGTGGACGTTCAGGGTGCGTTCCCGGGGTGGATCGCGTTGTGGCCCCTGCTCTCGGCCGCGGCGATCATCGTGGCCGGGCAGTCGGGTTCGCGGTGGGGATTCGACCGTTTCCTCTCGTGGGGCCCGGTGGTGCGGATGGGTGATTCGGCCTACGCCCTCTACCTGGTGCACTGGCCTTTGCTGATCACGTATCTGGTGATTCGTGACCGGCCGGTGGCGGGGCCGCGCTCGGGCGTGGTGATCGTGGTGGTCTCGGTGCTGCTGGCGCTGCTGCTGACCCGTCTGGTGGAGACGCCCCTGAAGAACTGGGCGTGGCCGGAGGCGAAGAACTGGCGGCTGGGGCTGGTGATCGTGGTGTGCATGAGCCTGGTGCTGGCCGTGGCGGGGTCCTGGGCAGCCGTGGAGCAGCGGCGGGAGGCGCAGCTCGAGGCGCAGGCGGAGCTCAACAACCCCGGCGCCCGGGTGCTGGAGCCCGGATTCGAGTTCGAGGGGGACCCGGACGCACCGGCGCTGCCCGCCTCCATGGCGGACCAGTGGGTGGGGCTGCCCGAGCCGTGCAGCGGGGAGTTCACCTCCCAGAACCCGGTGGCGCAGGACTTCTGCCGCCAGACAGAGCCGGTGGAGAACCCCACCAAGGTGGTCGCCGTGGTGGGCAACTCCCACATGGAGCAGTACATGGGTGCCGTGATCCCGGTGGCCGAGGAGGAGAACTGGCAGCTGGTCTCCGTGCTGCAGCCCGGGTGCGGACTGGGCGTGGAGGGTCAGACCCCGGAGTGCCAGAAGGGCAATGAGGCGGTCCTGGACTACCTCGACCAGCTGCAGCCCGATGCCGTCCTGACCACCTCCACGCGGGCCGAGCTCATGGACGGGGAAGCCGAGCACACCGTGGCCGGGCTGGAGCCGATCGTCCGGGATCTCACTGCGGACGGCACCACGGTGGTGGGGTTCCGGGACAACCCCCGTCTGGGCTACGACCCCACCCGGTGCGTCGCGGAGAAGGGACGCGAGGACCCGTCCTGCACCACGGAGAAGGACGAGGTGCTCGCGGCGGAGAACCCCGCGCAGTCCCTGGAGGCCATCCCGGGCTACACGGGCATCGACCCCACCCCGCTCATCTGTCCCCAGGGCGTGTGCGCTCCCGTGATCGGCAACGTGAACGTGTGGCTGGACTTCCACCACCTCACGTGGGACTACGCGCGCAGCATGGCGCCCCTGCTGCGGGACGACCTCGTGGCGGCCGTGGAGTCCGAGGGCTGAGGCGAGCTCGCGGGGCGCGGCAGCGGCGTCGTCGGACGCACCCATGACGACGAGGGCCGCGGGGCGAGGGGAGCGCACGGCCCGGCCCGTAGACTGGGGGCGACATTCTCGCGTGGAAGGGACTACCCGTGTCTGACAACGTGCCCACGGCACTCATGGACGATCCGTTCGGCTTCACCGGACTGACCTACGACGACGTCCTGTTGCTCCCCGGCAACACGGACGTGATCCCCTCGGAGGCCTCCACCAGCACGCGGCTCTCGCGTCGGATCACGCTGCAGGCTCCCGTGCTCTCCGCCGCCATGGACACCGTGACCGAGTCCGCCATGGCCATCTCCATGGCTCGTCAGGGCGGCATGGGCGTGATCCACCGCAACCTGTCCATCCAGGACCAGGCGGACCACGTGGACCGCGTGAAACGCAGCGAGTCCGGGATGATCACCAACCCCGTGACGGTGTCCCCGGACGCCACGCTCGCCGAGCTGGACCGGCTGTGCGGCTACTTCAAGGTCTCCGGGCTGCCCGTGGTGGACGAGAACCAGCGGCTGCTGGGCATCATCACCAACCGGGACACGCGCTACCTGCCGGAGAGCGACTTCGACACCCGCCTGGTGCGGGACGTGATGACCCCCATGCCGCTGGTCACGGGCAAGGTGGGCATGGGCAAGGACGAGGCCCACGCGCTGCTCGCCCAGCACAAGATCGAGAAGCTGCCCCTGGTGGACGAGCAGGACCGGCTCACCGGACTCATCACCGTGAAGGACTTCACCAAGGCGGAGCAGTACCCGCTGGCCACCAAGGACGACGAGGGCCGGCTGCGGGTGGGCGCCGCCGTGGGTTTCTTCGGCGACGGCTGGGAGCGGGCCATGACGCTCGTGGAGGCCGGCGTGGACGCCCTGTTCATCGACACCGCCAACGGCCACTCCCAGGGTGTGCTGGAGATGATTGCCCGGCTCAAGAAGGAGCCCGCCGCAGACCACGTGGACGTGATCGGGGGCCAGGCGGCCACGCGTGCCGGGGCCCAGGCGCTCGTGGACGCCGGCGCGGACGCCGTGAAGGTGGGGGTGGGCCCGGGCTCCATCTGCACCACCCGCATCATCGCGGGGGTGGGTGTGCCCCAGGTGACGGCCATCAACGAGGCCGCCCAGGTCACCATCCCCGCCGGTGTGCCGTTGATCGCGGACGGCGGGCTGCAGCACTCCGGCGACATCGGCAAGGCCCTCGTGGCCGGCGCGGACTCCGTGATGCTCGGCTCGCTGCTCGCGGGCTGCGACGAGTCCCCGGGGGAGCTCGTCTTCGTCTCCGGCAAGCAGTACAAGGCCTACCGGGGCATGGGCTCGCTGGGCGCCATGCAGTCCCGCGGCAAGAACACGTCCTACTCCAAGGACCGCTACTTCCAGGCGGACGTCAACGACGACGAGAAGCTCATCCCCGAGGGCATCGAGGGCCAGGTGCCCTACCGTGGCCCGCTGGCCTCGGTGCTGCACCAGCTGGACGGCGGGCTGCGCCAGACCATGTTCTACGTGGGAGCGCACGACGTGGCAGAGCTCAAGCACAAGGGACGCTTCGTGCGGATCACCCCGGCCGGACTCAAGGAGTCCCACCCGCACGACATCACCATGACGGTGGAAGCCCCCAACTACCAGCGCTGACCCGCGCCGCACCCCCTCGGCGCCGACTGCGCGCCGTGAAAGGACTCCTCGTGAGCTACGACATCGAAATCGGGCGCTCCAAGCGCGCGCGCCGCACGTTCAGCCTGGACGAGATCGCACTGGTTCCCTCCCGGCGCACGCGTGATCCCCGGGACGTGAGCACGGCGTGGCAGATCGACGCCTACCAGTTCGACATTCCCGTGGTGGGCGCTCCCATGGACTCGGTGATGTCTCCGGCCACCGCGATCGACCTGGGCCGAGCCGGAGGGCTGGGTGTGCTGGACCTCGAGGGGCTCTGGACCCGCTACGAGGACCCGCAGCCGGTTCTGGACGAGATCGCCGACCTCAGCTCGGAGAACCTGCCGCAGGCCACCCGCCGCATGCAGGAGCTCTACTCCGCGCCGGTCCAGCCCGAGCTGATCACCGCCCGGCTGGCGGAGATCCGCGAGGCCGGGGTGATCGTCTCCGGCTCCCTGTCCCCGCAGCGCGTGGTGGAGCACTACCGCACGGTGCTCGAGGCGGGCGTGGACCTGTTCGTGATCCGCGGCACCACGGTCTCCGCCGAGCACGTGTCCAAGACGCAGGACCCGCTGGACCTCAAGCAGTTCATCTACGACCTCGACGTTCCCGTGATCGTGGGCGGTGCGGCGGGCTACACCCCCGCGCTGCACCTGATGCGCACGGGGGCGGCCGGTGTGCTCGTGGGCTTCGGCGGGGGAGCGTCCCTGCGCACCGAGTCCATTCTGGGCATCCACGCGGCGATGGCCTCGGCCATCTCGGACGTGGCCGCGGCCCGTCGCGACTACCTCGACGAGTCCGGCGGGCGCTACGTCCACGTGATCGCCGACGGCGGTCTGGGCACCTCGGGCGACATCGTCAAGGCCATCGCCATGGGCGCCGACGCCGTGATGCTCGGCACCCTGCTCGCCCGTGCGGAGGAGGCCCCCGGGCAGGGTTGGCTGTGGGGCGCGGAGGCGCACAACCCGCACTCGCCCCGCGGCGTGCGCACCCACGTGGGCACGGTGGGCCCCCTGGACGAGCTGCTCAACGGGCCCTCGCGTCACGTGGACGGCTCCTCCAACGTGATGGGCGCGCTGCGCCGGGCCATGGCCACCACCGGCTACTCGGACCTCAAGGAGTTCCAGCGCGCCGAGGTGGTCATCCGCAGCTGAACGGGCGGCAGGGGTTTGGAGAACGCCCAGGGCGGGCCAGTAGTGTTGGGTCGTGCTCAAAACCGCGTTGCGCCCCCGTTCACTGGCCTTCCTGGCCGTGGCGCTGCTCGTGGCATCCCTGTTCGTGGGGCTGAGCGCGTGGCAGCTGAACGCGTCCCGCAGCGCGGCCACGGTGGCGGACCCCGCCAAGGACCGTGTCTCTTCGCTCGAGACCGTCACCACCCCCGGTGAGCCGACCTCGGCCCAGCAGGCGGACCACGTGGTCTCCGTGGCGGGACGCTACGCCCCCGACTCCACGGTCCTGGTGCCCGGACGTCTGCACGATGGCGACTCGGGGTACTGGGTGGTCTCGCAGCTCGTGATCCCCGGCTCGCAGGACCGCTGGGACGCCGCGGATGAAGACCTCTCCATCGCCGTGGCCCGCGGGTGGGTGGCGTCCCCGAACGAGGTGCCTGCCGCGCCGTCGGGCGAGGTCCGGGTGATCGGGCGGCTCATGCCCACGGAGTCGCCCATGCCGAGCGAGGCCCTGCCCGCCGACCAGGTGGCCACCGTGGCCTCGGCGCAGCTGAGCAACCTGTGGGACGCGCCCGTGTACGCGGGGTACGTGGCCTCGTTCTCGGAGAGCCCGGCCGGGCAGCCCGCACCCGTGACCCCGGAGGGCACCCTGGCGGCGTCGGCGGCTCCCATGGGGGAGGGGCTCGCTGAGCTGCAGATCGACCAGCAGCCCACGGACACCTCGGTCCACGCCCTGAACCTCTTCTACGCCGTGGAGTGGGTCGTGTTCGCGGGCTTCGCGGTCTTCCTGTGGTGGCGCTACGTGCGGGACGAGTACCTGCGGCGCCAGAACCCCGAGCAGTACTTCTACTTCGACGGCGACTACTTCTGGGACGAGTCCGAGCAGTCCTACTACTACTGGGACGCCCAGGACCAGCGCTACTACTACTTCGACGACCAGCCAGCGGTGGCCGGGGCGGACCGCTCCGCCGGGCCCCGCGCCACCCCGCGATCCGACAACGGAGCTTGAGATGACTGACCCCACGCCGCACTCCGATCCGCAGCCCCGACCGGTCCGTCGCACCGACGGCGTGCGGGTGAGCGCTCCCGAGGACGCCAGTCCCGAGCGCGCCACCGTGCCGGACAGTGTGCGCGCCAAGGCCGCCGCGCTCAAGCCCCGACGCCGCTTCGGCGGCACCGAGGCGCAGATCCGCGGCGCGCTGACGTTCTACAAGGTGTGTGCGTGGATCTCCGGCACGTTCCTGCTGCTGCTCGTGGCCGAGATGATCACCCGCTACGGGCTGGGATACGACCTCATTGCCGGCGGCACGGACAAGGTGACGGGCGAGACCGTCGCGCTGGGCTGGCAGAACCTGGAGCTGGAGAACCTGGCCGGCGGCGTGAACATCTCCACGTGGATCCTGATCGTCCACGGCTGGTTCTACGTGATCTACCTGCTCTCGTGCCTGCGGGTGTGGTCCCTCATGCGGTGGCCGTTCGCCCAGCTCATCGTCATGGCGCTGGGTGGCGTGGTGCCGTTCCTGTCGTTCATCGTGGAGCGCAAGATCCACCGCTCCACCGAGGCGGAGCTCGCGGCCAACCCCAAGGCCGCCAAGCGCTACTGAGCACCGCCGGCGGGGCGCCGCGCGTGTTCTAGACTTGAGGGCGTGACTGAAACCCCTGACACCCTGAGCGAACTGGAGCAGCGCCCGGTCCTCGTGGTCGATTACGGTGCGCAGTACGCGCAGCTGATCGCCCGCCGGGTCCGCGAGGCGAACGTGTACTCCGAGATCGTCCCGCACACCTGGTCCACCGAGCAGATCCTGCAGCGCAACCCCGCCGCACTGATCCTGTCCGGGGGCCCCGCCTCCGTGTACGCGCCCGGTGCGCCGCAGCGCGACGCCGAGCTGTTCGAGGCCGGAGTGCCCGTGCTGGGCATCTGCTACGGGTTCCAGGTCATGGCCAACGCTCTGGGCGGCACCGTGGAGCGCACCGGGGTGCGCGAGTACGGGGCCACCACCGCCACGTGCCCGGACACCGCCCTGGGCACCCTGCTGGACGGCACCCCGGACGTGCAGACCGTGTGGATGAGCCACGGGGACTCCGTCACGGCCGCCCCCGAGGGGTTCACCACGCTCGCCACCACCGAGGGTGCTCCCGTGGCCGCCTTCGAGAACCGTGAGCGCCGCCTCTACGGCGTGCAGTGGCACCCCGAGGTCAAGCACTCCGCCCACGGGCAGAAGGTGCTGGAGAACTTCCTCTTCAACGGCGCGCAGCTGACCCCCACGTGGTCCACCGGCAACATCATCGAGGAGCAGGTGGCCGCGATCCGCGCCCAGGTGGGTGACGGCAAGGCGCTGTGCGGGCTCTCCGGCGGTGTGGACTCCGCGGTGGCCGCGGCCCTCGTGCAGCGCGCGATCGGCGACCGCCTCACGTGCGTCCTCGTGGACCACGGGCTGATGCGTCAGGATGAGGTCGCGCAGGTGGAGAAGGACTACGTGGCCGCCACGGGGGTCAAGCTCCACATCGCGCGCGAGCAGGACCGCTTCCTGGACGCGCTGAAGGGCGTCACGGACCCCGAGACCAAGCGCAAGGCCATTGGCCGGGAGTTCATCCGCGCGTTCGAGGCCGCGGAGGAGAAGGTGCTGCGCGAGGAGGCCCAGGACGGCCAGCCCGTGCGGTTCCTGGTCCAGGGCACCCTCTACCCGGACGTCGTCGAGTCCGGCGGTGGCGAGGGCGCCGCCAACATCAAGAGCCACCACAACGTGGGCGGGCTCCCCGAGGACCTGCAGTTCGAGCTCGTGGAACCGCTGCGGGCCCTGTTCAAGGACGAGGTGCGCGCGGTGGGCCGCGAGCTCGGGCTTCCCGAGAACATCGTGGGCCGCCAGCCCTTCCCGGGTCCGGGTCTGGGCATCCGCATCATCGGCGAGGTCACGCAGGAGCGCCTGGACGTGCTGCGCCGCGCTGACGCGATTGCCCGTGAAGAGCTCACCCGGGCGGGCCTGGACGACGAGGTCTGGCAGATGCCCGTGGTCCTGCTCGCGGACGTCCGCTCAGTGGGCGTGCAGGGTGATGGCCGCACGTACGGCCACCCGATCGTGCTGCGCCCGGTCAGCTCCGAGGACGCCATGACCGCCGACTGGTCCCGGCTGCCCTCCGAGCTGCTGGCCCGGGTGTCCAACCGCATCACCAACGAGGTCGAGGAGATCAACCGCGTGGTCCTGGACGTGACGTCCAAGCCGCCGGGAACCATCGAGTGGGAGTGATCCCCGCCCGCTGAGAGCCATCGTCAGTCCCGGTGCGCCGGTCGGCCCCACGTCCTCCGTGGCGCGCGGACCGGCGCACTCGTGAGTAGGAGCACCATGCCGACACCCCAGGACAGCCCGCGACCGACCCCCCAGGACACGGACGCCACGCAGGGGCCCCGGGAGCACCCCCGCGTGTCCCTGCGCGCGTGGACCCAGCAGATGGACGCGTACACGGGGCCGGACACTCTCCGGGACTTCAACCAGGTGGACAACGTGTGCATCGACCTCACGGAGGCCAACTCCTCGGGGCAGGCGCAGCTGCTGATGCAGCGGCCCACGCGGCTGTCCACGATGATCCACCAGAACACCCCCGCGTACGACCGCGCGGTGCGCTCCGCCCGTGCGCTGCGCACCAAGATCCACGAGCTGTCCGTGGGCCACGGGCTGGACGCGGCGTACCTCGCGGCGGGCACCGCGTCCTGGCTCGCGGACCCCGTGGCGGACGGGCTGCGGCGTTTCATCGCCCCCGTCCTGCTGGCGCCGGTGACCGTGAAGCTGCGCCCGGACCACAAGGACTTCGAGCTGCACATCGTGGGACCGGCGCACCTGAACCCCGCGCTCGTGCGCAGACTCCGGGAGGACCACGGTGTGGAGCTGGCCACCGCGGAGATGTCCCGCCTGGCGTACGGCACGCGCAAGCTGGACCCCGCCCCCGTGCTCGAGACCCTGCGGCAGCTCGCTGTGGAGGTCCCCGGGATGCACGTGGAGCACCAGCTGGTGGTCTCCACGTTCGCGGACCTGCACGAGCGTCCGGCGGACGAGCACGTGGTGGCCCGCACCCGCCTGGTGGAGGACCTGGCGCGCCTGAAGAACTCCGAGGTGGGCAAGCTGCCCGTGGTGCACGCCCTCACCAACGACGCCCCCGCGCTGGACCAGCGGGATCCCGCGGACGAGCTGCTGCTCACGGACCTGGACGCAAACCAGCAGGAGGTTGTGGACCTCGCGGAGCAGGGCAAGAGCTTCGTGGTGGGCACCCCCGTGGGGACCGCCGCGGTGGACACCGTGGTCTCCACCGTGGGCGCCCTGGTGCACCGCGGGCGCAGCGTGCTGGTGCTGGGCGAGTCCCGCACCACGCTGGCCGCCTTCAACCGCGCCTGGAACCGCACGGGACTGGACTCGCTCGTGCTCCCGCTGGGCTCCCACCTGAGCCCGGACGACGTCGCCGAGCGGCTCGTGCGCGCGGTGGCCCGCAACGAGCGCACCCAGGAACCGCACACCGAGCCGATCCGGGAGGCGCTGCAGCGCACTCGGGAGCAGCTGCGCGTGCACGAGGAGTCGCTGCACACCCGCCGGCCACGCTGGCAGGCGTCCCCCTACGAGGCCATGCAGGCCCTCGCGGAGCTGACCGCTCGGGATCCCGGGCCCCAGACCACGGTGCGCTTCCGGCGCTCCGTGCTCGACGCCGTGTCCCACCGCGGCGAGGTGCGGCGCCAGCTGCAGCGCGCCGCCGCCCTGGGGGCCTTCGACCCGGCCACGCTCGCGGGCCCGTGGCACGGTGCCCGCCTGGTCAACGACGACGAGGCCCGCCAGGCCCACGACCTCGCGAAGTCCCTCCTGCTGGAGCTGACCACGCTGTCCACCGCCATGCGCCACGTCCTGGGCGTGTCCGGGCTGCGGGTGGGCTCCACGATCGCGGAGTGGGAGCAGCAGCTCGAGCTGGTGATCGACGTGGGCAACTCGCTGCGCCACCTCACCCCGGACATCTACGACCGCCCCGTCACGGACCTGATTGCCGCCACGGCCTCCGCGTCCTGGCGCCGCGACCACGAGATCGAGCTCAGCGGGCTGCAGCGCTCCCGGCTGCGCAAGGCGGCCAAGGAGTACATCCGCCCGGGCGTGCACCTGTCCGACCTGCACGCCGCGCTGGTGAAGGTGCAGTCCGAGCGGGACCGCTGGCGGCAGTGGGCCACCACTCTGGAGCAGCCGGCCGTGTCCGACCGCGCGGAGGAGACCCTGCGCACCCACCGCCGCTTCCGGGAGGACCTCGAGGGCCTGGCCATCGCCCTGGAGGGCTCGGTCACCGCGGCCCGGCTGGAGACCGCCACCGTGGACGAGCTCCAGGTGATCCTGGACGAACTGATCAACGACGAGGCCCACCTGAGCACCCTTCCCGAGCGGACCGTGCTGCTCGAGGACCTGCGGGCCCGTGGTCTGGGGGAGTTCCTCGCGGACCTCGAGTCCCGGGGCGTGCCCGCGGAGCAGGTGGACGACGAGCTCGAGCTGGCGTGGTGGCAGTCCGTCCTCGAAGCCATGATCAGCGGAGACGACTTCGTGGCCATGCCGGACGGTTCCCAGCTGCGCAGGACGGAGTCCGCCTTCCGGCGTGCCGACTCCGCGCACATCGCCGCGGCCCCGGCTCGGCTGGAGCACGAGCTGGCCACACGGTGGGCCCGGGATGCCGAGCGGTTCCCGCGGGAGGCACGCACCCTGCGCGACATGCTGCGCAGCGGACGGGTCCGCACCGAGGAGCTGGACCGGGTCCAGCGCCTCACGCCCTCCCTGGTGCCCGTGTGGACGGCCAGTCCGCTCGTGCTCACGGCGACCCTCGGTGACGAGCAGGCCGTGGACGCCGTCGTGATCCTGGACGCCGAGTCCACGCCGCTGGCCGCAACGCTCCCGGCGGTGGTCAAGGCGGAGCAGGTGATCGCCTTCGGCGACCCCCACGCGGGCGGTCCGCAGCCGTTCACGGTGGCTCCCCGCGTGAGCGCGCGGGACACCCCGCAGCCCGTGACCGAGGTGGACTCCGCGTTCGAGACGCTGTCCCGCGTGGTGGACTCCCGCTCACTGACCTCGGTGCGCCGTCCCATGGACCCCCGCCTGTTCTCCTACCTCAACGAGGCCTTCTACGACGGCGCGCTGACCCGTGTGCCCTACGCCTCGGAGCTCATGGGCGCCACCACCGGGCTCTCCGCGGAGTACGTGGTGGACGGGGTGGGTGTGCTCACGGCCGGGAGCGAGGGCGTCCAGGCCCCGGCGGCAGAGGTCCAGCGCACCGTGGACCTGGTCTTCGCCCACGCGGTGCGCCACCCGGAGCGCTCGCTGGCCGTGGTGACCGCGAGCGCGATGCACGCCGCCCGCGTGGCGCAGGCGGTGCAGCGCAGGCTGCGTGAGTCCGGGGAGTCTGCGGAGTTCTTCGCGCCGGGCCACGAGTCCTTCCGGGTGGTGGAGCTGCACCGGGCGGCCGGCATCGAACGGGACACCGTGATCTTCTCGCTGGGCTTCGGGCGGACCACCTCCGGGCGCAGCACGCCTCAGCTGGGCTCGCTCTCCGAGCGGGACGGCCGCCAGGCGTTCGTGCGGGGGATGACCCGCTCGCGTCGCCACACCCACATCGTGACGTCCATCCACCCCAAGGACACCGAGCTGCGGCGGTTGCAGCACGGTGCCAAGGACATGTACCACATGCTCGAGGTGCTGTTCGGGGAGGAGACCACGTCCGAGCGCGCCCCGGCACCCGTGGACGACCCCGGAGCCGCGACCGATGCGCTCGTGGCAGACCTCGCGCGGCGGCTGCGTGCCGCCGGAGCCACCGTGCACACCGGCTACGCGCACGCCGTGGACATGGCGGCGCACGCGGATGCCGAGTCGCTCTCCGCCGGCGCGGTCCTGCACCGCGGGGACGACGACGCTCCCGTCCGGATCCCCGTGGCCCTGCAGTCGGACGGCTCCGACCGCAGCCGTGCCCTGAGCGTGCGCGAACGTTCCCGGCTGATCCCGCAGCACCTGGAGCGCGCGGGGTGGAACTACGTGAGCCTGTGGTCCGTGGAGGTCTTCACCGATCCGCAGACGGTGGCCGGACTCGTGCAGCGCTACCTGGGACTCTCGGGTGGCGAGGCCGGGGCGGCTGCCGCCCCGGCGCCGGGCGCTGCGCAGGGGAGCGCGGACCGTGTCGGATGAGTCCTCGGGTGGCCGGCGGCGCGGGTCGCACCGGCGCGTGACCGGAGGGACCGCCCCCGACCAGGAGCGCGCCCTGGGCGGCCCCGTGTGGGGCGAGGCCACGCCGTCGCTCGGCTCGGACGCCCCGGACCCCCGGGAGGCCGGGACCTCGGACGGGCACGAGCAGTGGCTGCGCGAGCAGCGGCCCCCTCACTGGGGCTGACCGTCCGGACCGGCCGCGCCACGGGTTCCGTCCCGCCGCACTGCGTGGGACGCTCCCGGTTCGAGCGGGGCGCCGTCACCGTTCAGCGGGTCACGGTGCCACGAGGACGAGTGACACCCGGCCGGACCCCTCGAGCGCGGCAAGACTCGCTGCCGTCTCTCGTGGAGCGGCCAGCACCACCAGGCCGGAGTCCGTGTCCGTCCCGGCCGGGGCCAGCATGGATGTGTCACCTCCGGACGTGGACGCCGCGGCCCACAGCACCGTGACAGAGCGGGCGACCGGGCGGCCGCGCGCGGCCGAGGCGTCGTCCGCATGGTGCACGACGTCCACGGCGTCCCCGGGACGGATGTGACGCAGCACCGCGGGATCGCTCACCCGCACGGTGGCGGCGGTCGTCCCCGGGGGCTGGCCGGTCAGCACACCGGGCCCCAGCACGCTGGTGGAGGTCACCGGCTGACCGGGTGAGAGCGCCACGGTGGTGGTCTGCCCGCCCGCCTCGGGAATGCCGGTGAAGGCAGCTGCCGGCGCGATGTCCACGGGGAATTCGGTCACGGTGAGGTCTTCGGCGGTCAGGGCGGTGCCCACGGGAACGTCGTGGGCGGCTGTCACCACGGGGGTGGTCCGGTCACCGGGCGGGGCGAGCCGGAGGACCACGATCGTGAGGGCCAGCGCGCAGAGCGCGGCGGCCACGAGCCGGTGGCGCCGGCGCACCGCAGTGCGCAGCCTCAGACCCAGGGGATAGTGCGGACGGGGCGGTGAGCTCATACCCGGACGCTAGGGTGGCATGGAGCATCTCCGGGCCTGCGCTCCACGAGCGGTGCACTGCGCCACGGTCTGCCGCACCCGGTCCGCGACTGTGCAGGGCGCTCGCCGCGACGACGCAGCGACGGGCGCGGGGGAGCCGCGGCGCGGGTCGACCCACGCGCCAGGGGTCACCGGGACGTAGCGGAACCGCCCGACGTCGTGGTCCCGGAGCCCGAGCCCGTGGTGGACGGGACTGAGGGGGTCGAGGCGGCGTTTCCTGAGGACCCGGAGCCGCTGCCGGTGGCCGCGCTGTCCCCGGAGGACCCCGACCCACCGGGGGAACCCGACCCGCCTGCGGATCCCGAGGCAGACGCCGTGCCGGCATCCCCGGAGGCCCCGGAGCGGGAGTCGGTGCGGTAGAAGCCGGAGCCCTTGAACACCACGCCCACGGAGTTGAACTTCTTGCGCAGCACGCCCCCGCACTCGGGGCACACGGTCAGGGCGTCGTCGGAGAAGGACTGGCGGATGTCGAAAGCATGGCCGCAGTCTTTGCAGGCATAGGCGTAAACGGGCACGGATGATTCCTTCGAGAGCGGGAGGGACGGTGGTTCACCGACGTCACATCCTACTCGCGGGCTGCCGCTGGACCCCGCCAACCCGGGCCAGGCCAACCCGGGTCTGGCTGACCCGGGCCGCTCGCACGGGTGCGCTCAGGCGGACCCGCCCAGCGCCACGACGCCGTGCTCGGTGAGCACCTCGGCCAGCACCGCGTCGTGGGGCTCCGCCGGGACCTCTCCTGCGGGGAGCACCTCGTCCGTGAAGCAGCACGCCACGGTCCGGGGCCGGTGCCCGGCGGTCCCGAGGTCCTCCAGGAACCGGTCGTAGTAGCCGCCACCAAAACCCAGTCGCACGCCGCTGCGGTCCACGGCCACCACCGGGACCACCAGGACGCGGACGGCGGCGAACACCTCCAGACCGTGCCGCGGGCCGGCGGGTTCACGCAGACCGGGCAGGGCACCGTCCACCAGTGCGGCCCCGGGACGCCACTGCACCCAGGCCAGCGCCCGCCGCGGCGCCACGACCGGCAGCCACACGCGCCGCCCCCGCCGGTGGGCGTCCTCGAGCGCGGGCAGCAACGGCGGTTCATCGGGCAGCGGGAGGAAGGCTGCGACGTCGCCCGCTCCGGTCTCCGCGAGAAGCCGGGTGAGGTGCGCATCCAGGCCCGTCTGCGCCTCGCGGCGTGCCCCGGCACTGCGGTGACGACGCCGCTCGAGCACGCGCGCGCGCAGGGTCGCCTTGGCCGCGTGGTCCCCTGAGGGCTGTTCCATGGGCACGCTCCTGCCTGACCGTCCGCTCTTGGGAGTACACGGAGTGCAATACCGGTCGGATCCGGGAGTTGGAGCCGGGACGCGGATGCCTCGTCGTTTACCCTAAGTCCATGAGCCCTCACGAAACCAAGCGCGTACACAAGGCCGTCATCCCCGCCGCGGGACTGGGCACCCGCTTCCTGCCCGCCACCAAGGCGATGCCCAAGGAAATGCTGCCGGTCGTGGACCGCCCGGCCATCCAGTACGTGGTCCAGGAGGCCGTGGACGCCGGCCTGGACGACGTCCTCATGATCACGGGCCGCTCCAAGCGTGCCCTGGAGGATCACTTCGACCGCGTTCCCGCGCTCGAAGCCCAGCTGAAGGAGTCGGGCAAGGACGCCCTGCTCTCCGAGGTGGAGCACGCCTCGGACCTCGGGGAGATCCACTACCTGCGCCAGCAGGATCCCCAGGGCCTCGGTCACGCCGTGCTGCGCGCCAAGATCCACGTGGGGGACGATCCCTTCGCGGTGCTGCTCGGCGACGACCTGATCGACGAGAAGGAGGACCTGCTCTCCCGGATGATCGAGGTCCAGGAGCGCACCGGTGGCTCCGTGGTGGCCCTCATGGAGGTGCCGCGCGAGAGCATCAGCGCCTACGGCTGCGCCGACGTCACCGCCGTGGAGGGCGAGGACTTCGTCCGGGTCAACGGCCTGGTGGAGAAGCCGGCCCCGGAGGACGCACCCTCCAACCTGGCGATCATCGGCCGCTACGTGCTGCACCCGGAGATCTTCGAGATCCTCGAGAACACCGCACCGGGCCGCGGCGGCGAGATCCAGCTGACGGACGCCATGCAGACCGTCGCGGACCTCGGTGAGGACGCCCACGGCATGTACGGCGTGGTGTTCAAGGGCCGCCGCTTCGACACCGGCGACAAGCTCTCCTACCTCAAGGCCAACATCGAGCTCGCATGCGAGCGCGACGACCTCGGCCCGGGTCTGCGCTCCTGGATCGCGGACTACGCCAAGACCCTCGACGTCTGAGGACCCGCACCGGGTGAGCACGGCAGCCGAGTGGCCCGTCACCGTCCAGTGGGCGCAGCTGATGCTGCGCCCACTGGTCATGAGTGACCGCGGCGAGTGGGACCGGGTGCGCTACCGCAACCGGGAGTGGCTCGAGCCGTGGGAGGCGAGCAACCCCGAGGCGGCCGGGACGGCGCCGTCGTACCGCAGCTTCGTGCGGCAGATGCGGCAGCAGGCGCGGGCCGGGCAGTCCCTGCCGTGGCTGATCACTGAGCTGGATCCGGTGAGCCGGCGGCAGGAGCTCGTGGGGCAGCTGACCGTCTCGGGCATCACCCTGGGATCGTTCCGCTCGGCCAGCCTGGGGTACTGGGTGGACGGCGCGCAGGCGGGCCGGGGGATCGCCCCGATGGCCGTGGCCATGGCCACCGACTACTGCTTCCAGCACCTGCGGCTGCACCGGATGGAGATCAACATCCGTCCCGAGAACGCCAAGTCCCTGCGGGTCGTGGAGAAACTGGGGTTCCGGGACGAGGGACTGCGGGAGCGCTTCCTGCACATCGCCGGCCGCTGGGCGGACCACCGCAGCTTCGCGCTCACGGCCGAGGAGGTCCCGGAGGGCCTCGTGCGCCGGTTCACCGGCGAGGACGAGGGCATCACCGTGCGGCGCGGGCTGCGTTGACCCACCGCCCGGCGCGTGGGTGCGCCCGGCGCCAGGGGCGCGCCGGGCGACCGGGCTGAGGTGCGCCCGCTGAGCGGCCGCCCGGGGCACGCAGGCCAGCCCCGGGACGGGAGGAAGTGCGGCCGACGGCCATTCGAACACCGCCCCAGGACCATCGAATTACATTGATGTGAGCAACACGCTCATTCCACCCCGGGAATCCTTCCCACCTGCCCTACCCTGAAACGGTGGGTTTGTCATGGGTGAGCAGTTCAGCGGTTCTGGCCGCTATCATCGTGCTGTGTGTGATGTGGTTCGCACCGCACGTGACCAGGCGCACCAGCGTTCCGGTCCGCGCCCAGGTGGAGGCCCCGGACCTGCTGCTCCATCCGGCGGACCGCCCCCGCGAGCACGCCCGCAGCACGCCCAGTAGAGTGGAGGCCACGGCCTCAGTACAGCTTCATGAACGGGAGACGACAGCCATGGACACTTCGGCACATGCGCCGTCCGCCATCACCGTCCGCCGCGGATCCGTGGCGGGTCTCCGGATCAAGTGGGACCGCACCATCGTGTTCCTGACCGGTGCCGCGCTCGTCCTGGCCGCCGTGCTCACCGCCATCGCCGCGCCCTTCACGGCCGTCACGTGGGCCGTGCCCGTGGTGCTGCTCCTGCTGGGAGCCGGTTGCGTGGCGGGTCTGCGCTACCTCGCCGTCACCGACCGTGTCGGCGTGTCGGCCCGGGCCACGACGCGCCAGGCGGCCCCCGCCCAGCACGCCATCTTCGACAACGAGGACCAGGCCCGTCAGGACCGCGAGGAGCAGGAACTGCAGGCGGACGCCGCACTGGACCTGCCCGCCGAGGGGCAGCTGCCCGAGACGGTGGAGCCCGAGCGCCCCGCGGCCGAGAAGACCTACAGCGTCGCGGAACTGCGCGCGGAGGCCCTCAAGGTGGCTCGCAGCTCGGCCGCCACGGGATCCACCGCGGCCACGTGGGAGCCGGTCCCCGTGCCCAAGCCGCTCTACACCCAGGCGCCCGTGGTGCAGCGACGCGCACCGGAACCGCTGCGGGTGCCGCAGCGCCCGGCGGCCACCACCACGTCCCTCAAGGACGCGGTCCGCGCCGGGGAGCAGGAGAGCGCCGCGCTGAACCTGGACGACGTCCTGAAGCGACGCCGGGCCTGACGCCTCCAGCACCTACCGATTTGACGACAGCAGCGCGCCGCGGATCCCGAACAGGGCCGCGGCGCGTTCCACACAGGGAGCACCATGGTCACGCATCAGGTTGAGATCGAACGAAAGTACGACGTCGCGGGGAAGAAGAAGCCCAAGCTCAAGCTGCACAAGCTGGAGCACTTCACCGTGGGTGATCCCGTGGAGCACGACATGAGCGCCACGTACTACGACACCACTGATCTGCTGCTCGCGCGCTCCGCGGTGGCCGTGCGGCGTCGCACCGGCGGCAGCGACGACGGTTGGCACGTCAAGTACGAGGCCGGCACGGTGCGCGGCGAGCTGCACTACGAGCCCCTCAAGACGGCCCCGGCCCGGCTCCCGGCGGCGCTGCGCAAGGTGCTGCTGGGTCTCACCCTGGGCGAGGACCTCCAGCCCGTGGCGACCGTGGACACCCGGCGCACGCTGTACCCGGTGCTCGCGGAGGACGGGCAGTACGCCGAGCTGTGCCTGGACGCCGTCTCCGCGCGGGACGAGCGCGCGGGGGTCACCCGGGAGTGGACCGAGTGCGAGGTCGAACTCACGCGCGACGACCTCACGGAGAAGCAGGCCAAGGCCGTGTTCGACGCCGTGGAGACCGTGCTGTTCGCCGCGGGTGCGGAGCCGTCCTCCTCGGTGGCCAAGATCGCCCGGGCCCTCGGCCAGGACGGCGGGGACGCGGTGCGCGTGGTCTCGCCGGAGCACGCCGCGGTCACGGCCGACGACGCCGCTGCCGCAGGGTCCGCGCCGGGTGCTGGGGAGCATGAGGGGGAGCAGCCGTCCGGGAAGGACTCGTCGACGGACAAGGGGTCGTCGAAGGACAAGGGCTCCTCCCAGGACAAGGGCTCGGGGAAGAAGAAGGACAAGAACTCGTCCAAGGATAAGACGTCCAAGGACGGGAAGAGCACGAAGAACGGCAAGAACGGCAAGGGCTCCACGGGCGGCGAGACCGGACGCGCCAAGGGCAAGGACGCGGCGTCGTCGTCCGAGTCCGGGAACCGGGGAGAGCGGACGGGGGCGGACGTCCTCGCGGAGATGATCTCGCACCTGACCTCGCAGCTGCAGCGCTGGGACTTCGCGGTGCGGATCGAGGCCACGGACTCGGTGCACCAGATGCGTGTGCGCTCCAGGGCGCTGCGCAGCGTGCTCCAGGCGTCCCGGGGCTTCGTGGCCGAGGACGTGGTGGCGGACATGGAGCAGCGGCTCAAGGACCTGGCGCGTGTGCTCGGCGACGCCCGGGACCAGGAGGTCGCCCTGGAGCGGCTGGACGTGCTGCTCGACGGCCAGCCGGCGGGTGTGCTGAGCGGCGCCGCCAAGGAAGACCTGCGCGAGGCCGCCGGCCACCTGGGGACCGGCACCGGGCGGGCGGTCCGGCGGGAGCTGGACAGCCAGGACTACCTCCAGCTGGTCCGCGACCTGCACGCGCTCGGACGCGGGGAAGGGTTCACGGAGGAGGCCGCGGCGCTGTCCGACAGGAAGTTCGCCAAGGCGGTGCTCGGAGCGGCGCTGAACCGAGTGGTCGTCACGGCCAGCACCACCCCGCCCGAGCCGGGGGCCGAGGTCTCGCTGAGCGAGATGGCCATGGACGTGGGGGAGCGGATCGCCCTGCCCGGCAAGGACTCTCTGCAGACCGCGGCGGCGTTCGAGGTGCTGCACGAGACCCGCAAGGCGGCGAAGTCCGCGCGCTACGTGTCCGAGGCCCTGGGACGCGCGCACGCCAAGGCCGGGAAGAAGCGGATCCGTGCCGCCGCGGTGGCCAAGGACTACCAGGACGACCTCGGGGTGATCACGGACGCCGCGGTCATGGAGGAGTGGCTCGCGCGCGCCGCCCGCTCGTTCCAGCGCACCGGCAAGGACCGCTACGCGGTGGGCGTGCTCCACGGGATGGAGCTCACCGAGCTGCGCAACGGGATGCTGGAGGCCTCCGAGATCCTGGAGGACCTCGTGGAGGACCTGCGGGACGAGCTGCCCTCTCAGGACTGACCCGCCCGGGTGGCACAGCGCCCGTCACCACTGGGCTACGGTGGTCTGCGGTGGAGACGGATGCCGGCTGCGGCCAGCGGCGGGCATGACCCCCGCTGGTCCCTCGGCCCCGGGACTGTGGCCAGGTGTGACGTACGAAAGCGCCCCGCCGACGAGTGATCGTCGACGGGGCGCTTCTTCGTGCGTGTCCACTCAGCGGCGGGACTCAGGCGCGGTGGCGCGGCGCCCGGCGTCCTGACCTGCGGGTCCGCTGGGCAGATCCCTCACCCGTGGAAACGGGGGTGGTGCCGGCGTCCGCCCCACCGGTGGCGGGTCGGGCCGCAACGGGCGCGGACTCACGCTCGGCGGCACCAGTGGCTTCGGCGTCCGCCGACACCGCCGCGTCCTCCACGCTGTCAGAGGCGTCAGAGGCGTCAGTGGTGCCCGTGGCACCGGACTCCGTGACATTTGCCTGCACCGTGGAGATCTCGCCGGTCCCGGTGCGGTCCACGCGGGTGGCCAGGGGCTTCTCCTCCACGAACAGCAGCAGCAGGAACGCCACCACGGCCAGCGGGATCATGGCCAGGAAGATGGGCAGCAGCGCGTCGTTGTAGGACTGGATGACCGGGTCCTGGATCATCTGCGGCAGCTCGTGCACCGTCTCCGGCGTGAAGGAGTTGGCGTCCACGGAGCCGGAGGCCTGGGGAGGCATCGGCGGCAGGTTCTCCGCCAGCAGGTCCTTCAGGCGGGAGATGAACAGCGAACCCACCACGGCGGAGCCCACGGTGGCGCCCACCTGGCGGAAGAAGTTGCTGGAGGCGGTGGCCGTGCCCACGATCCGGTTGGGAACGGAGTTCTGCACGATCAGCACCAGGATCTGCATGGTGAGACCGATGCCGATGCCGAACACCGAGAGGAACACGCACATCTTCCACGTGGGGTCCGAGACCTCCAGGGTGGACATGAGCCACAGGCCCACGGCCATGATGCTCATGCCCACCAGGGGGAACAGCTTGTAGCGTCCGGTGCGGGAGACGATCTGCCCGGACACGATGGACGCGACCAGCAGGGACCCCATCATGGGGGTCATGAGCAGACCGGCCTGCGTGGCGTCCACGCCCTTGACCATCTGGATGTAGGTGGGCATGTAGCCGATCGCACCGAACATGGCCACACCCACGGCCAGGCCGGTGAGCGTGGTCAGGGTGAAGTTGCGGTCCTTGAACAGGGCCAGCGGGATCACGGGGCTCGTGGCGCGGGTCTCGGCCACCACGAACGCGATGGCACCCGCCACGGTGGTGGCGCTCAGCAGCAGGATCTGTGGGGAGGTCCAGTCGTACTGGGTGCCTCCCCACGTGCACACCAGGATCAGGCAGGTGGTTGTGGCGGCAAGCAGCGCCATGCCCAGGAAGTCGATGCGCGTGTTCTCCTCGCGGGGACGCGGCGGCACACGCAGGAACACGGCCACGGCGGCGATCGCGAGCAGGCCGAGGGGGATGTTCAGGGAGAACGCCCAGCGCCAGCCGGGGCCCTCCGTGAGCCAGCCGCCCAGCAGCGGGCCGGCCACCGAGGACACGGCGAACACGGCGCCCATGACGCCCATGTACTTGCCGCGCTCACGGGCGGGAACCACGTCCGCAATGGAGGTCTGGGCGAGGATGATGAGTCCGCCACCGCCCAGGCCCTGCACCACGCGCGCGGCGATGAGCCAGCCCATGGTTCCGGCCGCAGCACCCATGCCGGAGCCGATGAGGAACAGCACCAGGGCGGCGATCAGGACGGGCTTGCGGCCCAGGAGGTCGGAGATGCGCCCGTAGACGGGCATCATCACTGTGGAGGCCAGGATGTAGCCGGTGATGACCCAGCTCATGTGGTCCACGCCGCCCAGCTCGCCCACGATGGTGGGCAGGGCGGTGGAGAGGATGGTCTGGTCCAGGGACGCGAGCAGCATGACGATCATGAGGCTCGCGAACAGCAGTCCCAGGTGTGGGGTTTTCTCTTCCGTTGCGGGGCCGGCTGCGGCCCGGGAAGCGGTGGCGGTCATGCAATCTCCTTGAAAGCGGTGCGGAAGACGCCGATGGCGTGGTCGAGAGCGTGCTGGACGGCGGCGTCGTCGGAGACGGTGGCCAGGTGGGTGTCGGTGCGGAAGGCGAACTTGATCACGGAACCCGCCAGCAGGACGTAGGCGTGGGTGGTCTCCTCGGAGCGGGGCATGGCGCCCTGCCCGGCCTGTTCGGCCACCGTGGAGACCACGAGGTTCTCGGCGGCGTTGACGTGGATGCCGATGCGCCGCTTGAGCTCGGGGTACTGCTCCACGAGCTCTCGGCGGCGGGACACGAACTCGGGCGGCCCGGTGGACTCCCGCAGGACGTCCATGAACAACCGCACGGTCCGGGCGAACTCGTCCCCGGTGCTGCGGTCCATGTAGCGGGCGTGCGCGTACTCGGAGATCTGCGGCGGGGTGATGCCCAGCACCGCGTCCTCCTTGCTCGCGTAGTAGTTGAAGAACGTGCGCCGGGAGATGCCCGCGTTCTCCGCGATCGCGTCCACCGTGGTGTCGGAGAAGCTGCCACCGGCGGCCAGCTCGAGCGCGGCCTGGTGGATCTCCGTGAGGGTGCGCGCGCGATGCCGTTCACGCAACGAGGGTTGTGGATGTGTCACGCGCCAACTTTATGCACTCGTGCAAACTTGCACAAGTGCAGACTTTGCCCTGAGTGTATGATCCCGGTCACGGAAGCGCGCCTCGGCCCCTGAGCGGATGCCTGCGGGGCGGGGGAGCGGACGGCATTCGGTCGAGCCCCGCCGCACGCAGCCTGGTGTCCCACCGCCCGGGCCCCCACGGTGCGGGTCTGCGGGCCCCGATACAGTGGGTGTGTGACAGCACCCTTACTGGCCTGTGTGGGGCCCGCTCAGCACGGCGTGCGGATGCACGCGGAGAACCTCGCGGCCCACACGCCGCACGCGTCCACGGTCGTGGGCCCCCTCGACCGCGTGCGCACGGAACTGCTCGCCGGGCGGTCCCCGGTGCACCTGCACTTCACGGACCGCATCTTCGGGTCCACGCCCGCCGGCGCCGCGGACGCAGTGGTCGAGATCGCGCGCGTCCGCCCGGTCACCGTGACGCTCCACGACCTCCCGCAGCCCGCCAACGGCCACGCGTTCGAGGCCCGCCGCGCGTGCTACGCCCGGGTGGCCGACGCCGCCCGCACCGTCATCGTGAGCAGCGAGTCCGAGCGGGCCCAGCTGGCACGGCACGTCCCGACCACGGGCACGGCTCCCGTGCTCGTGGCGCCCCTGCCGGTCGATCCGCCGGAGCGCGGGGCCTGGGACGCCGCTCGACGCCACGCCGCCACGGGGCAGCGCCCCACCGAGTCCGAGCGCCCCACCGTGGCCATGCTCGGCTTCCTCTACCCGGGCAAGGGCCACGACCGCGTGGTGGAAGCCCTGGCGGACGTGCCGTTCCCGGTGGACGTGCTCGCGCTCGGACGTGCGTCGGACGGTCACGAGGACCTCGTGGAGGAACTGGACGACGCCGCGCGCCGCGCCGGTCACACGTTCCGCGCCACGGGCTTCCTGGACGACGCCGCCCTGACCCGTGCCGCGCAACAGGTCACGGTCCCGGTGGTCGCCCCCGCGCACGTCTCGGCCTCCGGGTCCGTGGGGCGCTGGATCAGCGCCGGGCGCCGCCCGCTGGTCACGCCCCATCCGTTCTTCGAGGAGCTTGCCGCACGGGCTCCGTGGGCGCTCACCCTCACCGACGATCTGCCCGGTGCACTGCGCCTTGCCCTTTCGGACCCGGCGGGCACGTGGATCGCGCCGGGCGAGTGGCGCACCGCCGACCTGCCGTCCAGTGCGGTGGCCGCGGCCGTGCAGTGGGAGCAGATCACCGGCGGCGGGGAGCTGTCATGACGGTTGAGCCCGCCGCCCCGCCCCGCGTGAGCGTGGTGATCCCCTACTTCGAGAACCAACGCGGTCTGGACCGGCTGCTCGCGGCCCTCGCCCGCCAGGACATGGCCGCCCGGGAGTTCGAGGTGGTCATCGCCGACGACGGGTCCGCCACCCCGCCCGTCCTTCCCGCCACTGAGTTCGCGTGCACGGTGATGCGCCAGGAGAACCTGGGCTTCCGAGCCGGCGCCGCGCGCAACCTGGGCGCGCGGGCGTCGTCGGGAACGGTGCTCGTGTTCCTGGACGGGGACATGATCCCCGAGCCGGGTTTCCTCACCGCGCTGCTCGCGGGCCGCGACGCCGCGGACGACGGCCACGGTGCGCTCGCCGTGGGAGCGCGCCACCACGCGGAGCTGTCGGAGTTGGAGATCCCGGACGTGCTGCGCTGGGTGGCGGGGGAGGACGTGCCCCGGGCGCGGCGTCTGGAGGATCCCGCGTGGCTCGCGGAGGGCTACGCGCGCACCGCGAATCTGCGCGAGGCGGGCGTGGAGGACTTCCGGCTGGTCATCAGTGCGCTGCTGGCCGTGGACCGGGAGCTCTTCGAGCGCTGCGGCGGTTTCGACGAGTCCCTCGTGGGCTACGGCGGCGAGGACTGGGACCTCGCCCACCGGTGCCGGCAGCTCGGGGCGAACCTCGCCCACGTGCCGGGGGCCGGGGCGTGGCACGACGGTCCGGACCTCGGTGGGCGGGCGGACACTCGCGCGGTGAAGGACGCGGAGACCCTCGCCCTCGCGCAGCGCATCCCGCTGCCGAGCACGCGCGGGATCGGCGTGGTCTTCGAGCAGCCCTGGGCGGTGGTGCGTGTGCACGGCCACCGCGAGGACGCCGAGGCGTATCTCACCGCGTGCCACCTGCTGCGGGACACGGACGCCGGGCTGTGGTTCGTGGACCGCCAGGACGTTCCGGCCGCGTTGGCCGCGGACCCGCGCGTGCGCACGGGGGAGCCGCCGGCCGGGATGCTGGAGCGCGCCCTCGTGCTCGCGGACGCCCACGCTCCGCTGACGCTGGGCGAGCCCCTGCGGGTGTGGTGCGAGCGCGGAGAGAGCGAGGTGCCGGGAGTGCTCACGGTGCGCTCGGTGCGCGCCGTCCACCGCGGGGAGTCGTCTCCGCGGCGCATGCCTCGCGACCACGCCGACTGCGCGGTGCACCCCGCAGACACCGACCGACGACTCGAGGACAGGGTGGGCCACCATGGCTGAGCTGGGATTCGACCCGCAGGACGAGGGCCGCCGCGCCCACTACGGGGACTTCTACGGGCTGAGCGAGCTCCCGGACAAGCCCCTGTTCGCCGTGCACGGCAACTGCCAGGCGGAGTCCCTGCGCGTGCTGCTGCACGGCGCGCTCGCCGGCGACTGGCACGGGGTGCGGATGCCCCCGGTGCACGAGCTGCTGGAGCAGGACCTGCCGCACCTGCACGCCCTGCTGCCCCGACTGTCCCTGCTGGTCACGCAGCCGATCGCGGCGGGCTACCGGGGGCTTCCGCTGGGCACCGACGAGGTCCTGGCGCGGCTGTCCCCGGACGCCCGGGTGGTGCGGGTCCCCGTGATGCGCTGGACCGCGCTCATGCCCACGCTCGCGATCGTCCGCGCCCCCGGGGTCGGAGATCCACCGATCGCGCCGTACCACGACCTCCGGGTGCTCACCGCGGCCGCCCGTGGAGAGCGGAGCGTGGACCTCGCCCCGCCGTCCGCCGACGCCGCCCGGGCCGCCCGTGAGGAGTCGCTCGCCCAGCTCCGGCTGCGTCAGGACGCCCACCGCACGCTCGACGCCGCCTCCCTGCTGGACGCCGCCGGACCCAACGCGGTGCACGTGATCAACCACCCGGGCAACGGGGTGCTGCGGGCAGTGGCGTCCGCGGTCCTGGACGAGGCGGGGCTGTCAGCGCCGGTCCCGGATCCGGGGCGGGTGCTGCTGGGCGGGATCCGGGCGCCCATCCTGGCGAGCACCCTCGAAGCTCTCGGGCACGACCCTGCGGAGCTCGAGGGTGGGCCGCACGAGGACTGGATCATCCACGGGGAGCACGTTCCCGCGCAGGACATCGCCGCCGAGCACCTGCGCTGGTACGCACAGCACCCGTCCGTGGTGACTGCCGGGCTGCGGCGCCACGAGCACCTGATTCAACGACTGGGATTAAGCGCATGAGCACGGACGAGGCACGCGGGAACGGGTCCACGGAACCGGGCGAGGACCGGGCGAATGGTCCTGCGCCATCGGGCGAGGACCGAGGGAACGGTCCCGCAGCAACGGGCGAGGACGGGCAGGGAGGCGGCGGAGCGGCGTCGTCGGGCCCGGAGCGCACCCCGGACGGGCACCACATCGTGGTCAACGGACGGAAGTGGCGGGCCACAGACACCGGGATCCCCGAGACGTTCCGCAAGGAACTCGTGGCCGAGCTGATGAGCGCGCGGCGCGCCGTGAAGTCCAGGGACGAGCACGCGCGGGACCGCGTGCAGGATGCCAAGGTGGCGCTGGGCGAGCGCGGGGAGCCGTGGTGGGAGGAGCCCAGCGAGGACGGGCTGCGCGCGCGGGAGGCCGCGACCATCCGCGCGCTGCTGCGGCACCGGGCGGGGAAGACCATCTGCCCGTCGGACGTGGCCCGCGCCCTGGGCGGGGACGACTGGCGGGACCTCATGCCGCAGATCCGGGACGTGGCGGGGGAGATGGCCGGTGTGGGAGAAGTCACAGTCACTCAAAAAGGTGAGACAGTGGACCCTTGTACAGCCCGCGGTCCCATCCGGCTGGCACCGGGACCGGACCTCGCGGGGATGCCCGCGGACGGGGAGTGATCCCGCCCGCCGAGACCGAGGAGTCCGCACGTGAGCTTCCTGGACGACGCCCACCGGATGCACGACGAGCTGGTGGCGCTGCGCCGCACACTGCACACCAACCCCGAACTGGGCACCGACCTGCCGTGGACGCAGCAGCAGGTCCTCGCCGCGCTGGACGGGTGCGGGTTGGAGCTCACGAAGGGCGAGTCGCTCACGTCGGTGACCGCGGTGCTGCGAGGGGCGAAGCCCGGGCCCACGGTGCTGCTGCGCGGTGACATGGACGGGCTGCCCGTGGTGGAGCAGACCGGGCTGGACTACGCCTCGACCAACGGGGCGATGCACGCGTGCGGTCACGACCTCCACACCGCCGCCCTGGTGGGTGCGGCCAGGCTGCTGAGCGCGCGCCGGGACGAGCTCGCCGGGAACATCGTGTTCATGTTCCAGCCGGGGGAGGAGGGTCCGGGCGGCGCCAAGCCCATGATCGAGGAGGGCGTGCTGGACATCGCCGGGGAGCGCGTGGTGGCGGCCTACGGCATCCACGTGAACCCCGGGCCGCTGGGGCAGTTCAGCTACCGGCCCGGGACCGCGATGGCCGGGGCCAACAACCTCACCGTGACCTTCCACGGACGCGGCGGGCACGGCTCGCAGCCCCACACCGCGCTGGACCCCGTGACGGCCGTGTGCGAGTTCGGCACCGCGCTGCAGACCATGGTCACCCGCCGGTTCGGCGTGTTCGACCCCGTGGTGGCCACCATGACCCGGCTCTCCGCCGGCGAGGTGAACAACGTGATCCCCGAGAGCGCCTGGATCTCCGGGGACGTGCGCACCCTGTCCCCGGAGACGTCCGCACGGTTCCCGCGGCTCGTGACGGAGCTCGCGGACGGGATCGCCGCGGCCCACGGGCTCACCGCGCAGGTGGACTGGTCCCCGCTGTACCCGCCCACGGTCAACGACGCCGCCGAGGCCGCCTTCGTGAGCGACACGCTCGCCCGCGTGTTCGGCCCGGAGCGCGTGTCCCGGAACCCGGACCCCCGCATGGGCTCGGAGGACTTCTCGTTCGTGCTGCGCGAGGTCCCCGGGTGCTACTTCTTCCTGCACTGCACCCCGCCCGAGGTGGATCCCGCGGACGCCGGCTGGAACCACTCGCCCACGGTGCTCTTCGACGACTCCGTCCTGGGGGACCAGGCCGCCGCGCTTGCCGAGGTGGCGTGGGAGCGAGTGGCGCGGGGCTGAGCCGCCCACCGATGTCCCGGCCGGCCTCGTGCGGGGCCGCTTCCTGGGCCCTGTGAGCCGGGACCTGTGCGCCATCGACTGGGCCGCCACGTTCCCCTTGGGGGTCGCCGTGTGGTCTGGCGGCCCACCGACCACCACCCACCCGTTCCCGTTGTGAAGGAGTTCCACCATGTCGTTCCTCGACCATGCCACGTCCCTGCAGCCGGAGCTCGTTGCCCTGCGCCGCTCCCTGCACGCCCACCCGGAGGTGGGCAACGACCTCCCGTGGACCCAGCAGCGGATCGTCGAGGCCCTGGACGGGCTGGACCTGGAGGTCACCCTGGGGCACTCGGTGTCCTCGGTGGTCGCGGTGCTCCGTGGCGCCAGGCCCGGGCCCACGGTGCTGCTGCGCGGCGACATGGACGGGCTGCCGGTGACCGAGCAGACCGGGCTGGAGTACGCCTCGACCACCGGGGCGATGCACGCGTGCGGTCACGACCTGCACATGGCCGGGCTGGTGGGAGCGGCGCACCTGCTGAGCGCGCGGAGGGACGAGCTCGCCGGGAGCGTGGTGTTCATGTTCCAGCCGGGGGAGGAGGGCCCGGGCGGTGCCAAGCCCATGATCGAGGAGGGGCTGCTGGAGGTCACGGGCGAGAAGCCGGTGGCCGCGTACGGGATCCACGTGTTCCCCGGGGAGCGCGGGCTGTTCACGTACCGCCCCGGCACCGCGATGGCGGGCGCCAACTACCTCCACGTCACGTTCCACGGCGAGGGAGGACACGGGTCCCAGCCGCACACCGCCAAGGACCCCGTTCCCGCGCTGCTCGAGTTCGGCACGGCCCTGCAGACCATGGTCACGCGGCGGTTCAGCGTGTTCGACCCCGTGGTCGCCTCCATCACGCAGCTCTCCGCGGGCGAGGCGATCAACGTGATCCCGGGCCGCGCGAGCCTGGGCGCGAGCGTTCGCACGCTGTCCGCGGCCAGTGACGAGGCCTTCCCCGCCGCCGTGCGCGAGCTGGCCCACGGCATCGCCGCCGCCCACGGTGTGCGCGCCGAGGTGGAGTGGACCGTGCTGTACCCGCTCACCCTCAACGACGACGCGGAGACGGCGTTCGTGGCGAACACCCTGGCCGAGCTGGTGGGGGAGGAGCACGTGCGCCAGGATGCGGACCCGCTCATGGGTTCCGAGGACTTCTCGTTCGTGCTCGACCAGGTCCCGGGCTGCTTCTTCTTCCTGGAGTGCAGCCCTCCGGACCTGGACCAGGAGAATCCCGGGTGGAACCACTCGCCCACGGTGCTGTTCGACGACGCCGTGCTGGGCACCCAGGCCGCGGCGCTCGCCGAGCTCGCGTGGCGGCGCCTGCAGCGGGACTGATCGGCCGGTCACTCCGGGGGCAGTGGGACCCGGCTCAGGCGTGCAGGACCTCGTGGGACTCGGAGTCGCGGATCTCCACGGTCTCGATCTGGAACGTGGAGTGGTGGACCGAGACGTCGAAGTGCTCGGCCACGCACGTCTTGACGTCCTTGAGCAGGTCGGCGGCGTGGCCGTCCCGGAAGCACTCGTCCTCCACCACCACGTGGGCGCTGATGGTGGGCAGGCCCGTGGCGACCGTGGAGGCGTGGACGTCGTGCACGTCCACCACGTGGTGCAGCCCCATGATGTGCTCGCGGAACAGGTCCAGGTCGAGACCCCGGGGCGTGAACTCCATGAGCACCGCCGCGGTCTCGCGCATGATGGTGACCGCCCGCGGCAGGATCAGCGCGGCGATGAACAGGGCGGCCACGGTGTCCGCCTGCTGGAAGCCGGTGGTGGCGATGACCACGGCGGCCACGATGACGCCGAGGGACCCCAGGGCGTCGTTGGCCACCTCCAGGAACGCGGCGCGCATGTTGAAGTTGGCGCCGCGCCCGGAGGCGAGCACCAGGATGGCGACCACGTTGCACGCCAGGCCGATCGCACCGAACACGAGCAGCTCGGTGGGTGGCACAACCCGGGGCTCCAGCAGCCGCCGGATGCCCTCGACCACGGCGAAGATCCCCACGCCCAGCAGGAGGGTGGCCTGCGCGAGGGCGGCGATGACCTCCACACGTCGGAACCCCCACGTGTGCTTGGAACTCGCAGGGCGGCGCATCAGGTGGGCCGCCACCAGGGCGACCAGCAGACCGAGGGCGTCCGTGAGGGCGTGCACGGTGTCCGTGAGCAGGGCGAGGCTGCCCGTGAGCACGGAGCCCACCGCCTGGGCGAGGACCATTCCGGCGGTCAGCCCGAACGCGATCCACAGCCGGCCGCGGTGGTCGCCCGCGCCAGCGCCGTGGTCGTGCGCGTGGCCGGCGCCCATCAGAGGGACTCCTGCCGCGGCGTCGTCGGCGCAGCTGCGGCCCCGGTGAGCGGGGCGCCCGTGGCCGAGTTCCCGGAAAGGACCCCGGAGGGGTGGCCGTCCGGGAAGGGCTCCTGGTTGGCGGGAGGGTGGTGCAGGTGCGTGCACAGCACCGCGCGGGTGCCCGTTGCACCCAGCAGCTGCTCGGCCGCCGCGATGAGTCCCGCCAGCTCGTGGGGGTGCGTGAGGGAGTACCACGTGGCGCGGCCCTCGGGGCGGGAACGGATGAGCCCGCACTGCGCCAGAAAGCTCAGGTGCTTGCTCACCGTGGACTGCGCAAGCCCCATGTGGGCCACGAGATCCCGCACGCGGTGCTCGCCGGAGGCCAGATGCTGCAGGACCGCCAGGCGGGTGGGCTCGCTCAGGGCCTGGAAGAGGTGCGCGTACGCGTGGGTGGCCTGCTCATCGAGTGCAGGGAGGTCGGTAGGACAGATCGCCATGCAACGATGATATCGCTGACAAGGCGGATGTGTCTGCCTAGAGGAGACCTCTGCGGCGGACGAGACGAGCTCACCGGACGCGAGGAACCTGCCGCCGGAGGGTGGCCCGGTCCCGGTGCAGTCCACCGCGTCAGTGCCGCGAGCGGAGTGCTCCGGCCCGAGCTGCACAGTGAACGGTGGCCGCTCACTGAGGCGCTCAAGAGTGATGAGGTCGTAGCTGCCGCGCGGCGGCGCCCACCGCCGCGGCCAGGGCGTGGGTGATGTCGTTGAAGTTCAGCGCGGACTCCGCGCGGGCATTCTCCGGGTCGGTCTCGGCGCCGATGCTCGCGGTTCCCTGTGACCTGACCGCGGGCACGTGGATGAACGTGGCGGGCAGGTCTGTTCGGTGCAGGGCGGTCCAGAAGACGGCGTTGCACAGGAATGCACCAGCGTCCTCGGACACCTCCGCGGGAACTCCCGCGTCCTGAATGGCCCGGGTCAGAGCCGCAGGATCGAGGCGGGACTCGAGGCGTGCGGGCCCGGGGGCCAGGGGAGCGGCATCCCGCACCACACCGTCGTTGTCCGGGATGCGCCCGTGCCCCAGGTTCCTGGCCCAGCGCTCCGGAGTGACGACCGCGCGGCCACCCGCTTCTCCCACGGCGATGATCGCGTCCGGCTGGTGGGTCTCGACAGCCCGCAGCAGCGCCGGACCGGCGCCGGACCACGTCACCGGGAGGATCGCCGTGGCGAGGTTCACGCCGTCCGGACCAGGGATCTCGCCGAGCCGCTGGACGGCGGTGCCGCTCGCGTTCTCCGTTTCACCGCCGAAGGGCTCGAAGCCTGTCACGAGGATCTTCATGGGCCCACCGTATCGCCGCTCGGCGCACCGGCCGATGCTCGCGGAATGCGCGGTGTCCCTGGGGCAGGAGCCACCGGAGGCAGCAAGAAGGCCCCGGAACGGTGCGTTCCAGGGCCTTCTCGGCGTTCCCTCGATCCTTCGTGCGAAAGCACGTGACCGTGGACGTGGTGTGGAGCCTAGGGGAATCGAACCCCTGACCTTTTCATTGCGAACGAAACGCTCTACCAACTGAGCTAAGGCCCCGAACAACAGGAGTCACTGTAGTCCTCCCGGACGGATTTCGCACATTCGCGGGGCGCCGGGTGCCCCGGGGCGGTGATCGCCGCGGCTGCACTGGCCCTAGGGTGGGTCCATGACCGCAGCGGACCCCACGCCTTCCTCGCCCCAGCTCTCCTCCGCAGATCCCGCAGACGGCCCCGATGACGTTCGCGGCACCGCTGCGCCCGCCCCGGGCCACGACGACGCCGCGCCTGCCCCGGGCCACGACGACGCCGCTCCCGCATCGGCCCACGACGACGCTCCTGCTCACGAGGACGCCCTGCACCCTGGGGACCCCGAGGCCGCCGGGCCGTTCCTCACCGTCGGCTACGTCCCCGGGGTCATGCCGGGGAAGTGGCTCGGCCGGTGGCGCCAGCGCCGCATGCGGCCGGTCCTCCGGGACGAGCTGCTGACGGCCGCCGGGTGGCGGCAGGCCCTGGACTCCGGGGAGGTCACCGCGTGCTTCGTCCGCCTCGACTGGTCGCCCGAGGACCCCGACCCGGACCACCTCCGCACCACTCACCACGCGGTGCACCTCTACGACGAGCTCCAGGTGGCCGTGCTGAGCACCGACGACGTCCTGGGGGTCCTGGACAGCCTCACCACGGCACAGCTCGCGGAGGAGTCCACGCCCCAGGCACACGCGGACATCGACGACGCCGCCATGGCCGTGGAACTCGCGGCCGCCGGTGTGGGTCCCGTGGTGCTGCCGATGTCCGTGGCACGGCTGCACGCCCGCAAGGACGTCACCCACCGCGAACTCACGGACGCCCCGACCGTCCCCGTCTTCCTCGTGTGGCCCCGGGGTCTGGACGAGGACATGGAGGGCGCGGTGCAGCGCTTCGTGGGCATCGTGCGTGGGCGCAAGGAGTCCAGCGGGCGGGACGACGGCGCGGCGCCCGGCCAGGCGGCGTCGTCCGGGGTAGAGGGGCGGCCGTCACGGGCGATGAAGCCTGCGGCCTCAGAGAAGTCGCAGGAGAAGCAGCCGGCAACGCGCAGCGTCAAGCCCCAGTCCGGTGGGTGGGCCAAGGCCGGGGCGAGCACGAAGCCGGGGCTGCGCCGCAAGCCCGGGCGCAAGGTCAAGAACAGCCGGTCCAAGAAGCGGCGCTGAGCCGGGGCCTGCCTCCCGGGACGAGTCGAGCCGGACGGGAAGGGCTCCGAGCGGCGTCGGGCGAGGGTCTGTTGCGGAAAGAGTGGCAGCGGAGGCCGAGCCTGTGGCTCAGCCGTCCCCGCGGCGTTCCGAGGATGTGGTGCCCTCGCCGGTCTCGTCCCGGCTGGGGGTGCGGCCGTCCGGTGTGTGGCTGTCCGCGGCCGAGCCGTGGGGGTGCAGCGGGGTGGTGCGCACCTGGCCCGTGGTGGGCACACGCGGCACGGGGAAGGACGTGGTGGGCATGTCCGCGCTGGTCTCCGGCTCGGAGCCGGTGCGCACCGTGACCTGGTTGGTCAGGGGGATGCGCAGACCGTCCCGGTCCAGCATCTTCTTGATCCGCACGCGCATCACCCGGGCCACGTCCCACTGCTCCAGGGGAGCGGTCTTGACGGCCAGGCGGATGGTGATGCTCTCCCCGGAGATGTTCTCCACGCCCCACACCTCGGGGTCGTCCACGATGCTGGGGCCCACGTCCGGGTCGTGGCGCACCAGCAGGGCCTCATGCTCGATCATGTCCGCCACCAGGTCGATGTTCGTGTCGTAGGGCACGGGGATGTCCAGCACGCAGCGGGCCCAGCCCTGGGACTGGTTGCCCACCCGCAGGATCTCGCCGTTGCGCACGTGCCACAGGGTGCCCTTGACGTCCCGCACCTGGGTGACGCGCAGTCCCACGTTCTCCACGGTGCCGATCGCCTCCCCGAGGTCCACGGAGTCGCCGATGCCCAGCTGGTCCTCCGCGACCATGAAGATCCCGGACAGGTAGTCCTTCACCAGGGACTGCGCGCCGAAGGACAGGGCCACACCGGCGATGCCGGCGGAGGCGATCACCGGGGCGATGTTGAAGCCCAGTTCCGAGATGATCATGAGGATCGCGATGGCCCACACGATGATGGTGGCCACCGAAGCCAGCACCGCACCGATGGTGCGGGCCCGCAGCGCCTGCCGCTCCGAGGCCACCCCGGCGTCCTGCACCCAGCGGGACTGGCCGTGGTCGAGGCGCTTGACGATCCGGGATTGCGTGCCGCGCGCGATGCCGCGGGTGACCTTGCGGATCAGCAGGCGCACCACGGCGGAGACCACCACAGCCCCGATCAGCACCAGGAGCACGCGGAAGGGTTTGTCGAGCCAGAATTCGAGGTTGTGCATCGGCTTCAGCGTATCCGCAGCCCGTGGGTGTGCGCTTGGCGCGGCCGGGGCGGGAGCTGGGGGAGCGGCGTCGTCGGTCGGCAGGCGGGTCCCGCGGACCCGACGCAGACCCGGGGCGGCTCAGACGCTCAGAGCCAGTCCTTGACCTTGAACACCACGTACAGCGCCACGCCCACGAGCACCATGAGCACGAGCGCCATGGGGTAGCCGAAAGCCCACTCCAGTTCCGGCATGGCCTGGAAGTTCATGCCGTAGATGGAGCCCACGATGGACGGCGCGAACAGGATGGCCGCCCAGGAGGAGATCTTCTTCATCTGCTCGTTCTGCACCATCGCGGCCTCGTTCTGCCGTGCCGTGGTGAGCGTGGAGTCCAGGCTCATGGCGTCGGTCAGCGAGGAGCGCATGGACTCGAGCTTGCCGGTCACCGCGATCACGTGGTCCAGGACGTCCCGCAGGCGGTGCTGCAGCTCCTCGTGGGTGCCGTACTTGGTGAAGCCCGCGAAGTACCGCTGCATCACGGTGCTCAGGGGTGCCACGCCGCGGTGGAAGTCGTTGATCTCCCGGGCGAGCTCGTAGATCCGCTGGGACACGTTCGGTTCCCCGGCGAACAGGGCGTCCTCGATCTCGTCGATGTCGTTCTCCAGCCCGGAGAGCACCGGGAAGTAGTCGTCCACGATCTGGTCCAGCAGCGCGTAGAGCACCCCGTCCGGGCCGAAGCACAGCAGCTCCTGGTCCGCCTCCACGCGCTTGCGCACCCGGCTCACGCCACGGGACTCGGAGTGACGGATGGTGATCACGAAGTTGGGGCCGGTGAAGATGTGGATCTCCCCGATCTCCACGGTCTCGGTCTCGTCCTGGTAGACGGCCGGGCGGATCACGGTGAACAGCGTGTCCCCGTAGCGCTCCATCTTGGGCCGCTGGTGGGCCTGCACGGTGTCCTCCACGGCGAGCTCGTGCAGCTGGAAGTGCTCGGCGAGCGAGCGGATCTCCTCCGCCTCGGGGCGGTACAGCCCGATCCACGCCAGCACGGTGTCCTCGCCGCTGCCCGACTCGTCCGGCTGGTCCATGACCCGCCGCAGCAGGCTGTACGTCTCCTCCAGGGAGCGCGGGGACTCGACCTTGCGGCCGTTGCGATAGATGGCGTTCTCCACGATGCTCACCCGCCCATTATGGGGGTCCGCCACTAGACTGGCCGCCATGAGCCAGCCGTTCGATTCCCGCGTGGGCGCCTACGCCCTGATCACCCGCGACGAGCACCTCCTGCTCACGCACTGGAACCCCCGCCACCCCGATTTCGAGGGCGCGTGGACGCTTCCCGGCGGCGGCATGGAACCGGGGGAGCAGCCCGAGGAGACCATGGTGCGGGAGGTCTTCGAGGAGACCGGGTTCCACGTGGCCTCGGACGGACTCGTGGGCGTGCACAGCTACTGGATGAGCGCGGAGCAGCGCCTGGACCCCACCACGCGCGGCAACCACGCGTGCCGCGTGCTCTACACCGCGCACATCACCGGCGGTGATCTCGCGGTGGAGCAGGACGGCTCCTCGGACGACGCCGCCTGGGTCCCGTTCTCGCAGCTCGGCTCGATCAAGCGGCTGGACCTCGTGGACCAGGGGCTTCGCCTCGCGGGGCTCAGCGACGTGGTGGACGCGGCGGCCACACCGCCGGAGAACGTGGCCGAGCAGGACGTCTCCACCGAGCCCGGCGGGGACCGGTGACCCACCCCGGGCGGCTCCGGGCCGTGGCCGTGCTCGCCACGGGTGCCCTGCTGCTGAGCGGCTGCTCCGCGGGGGACGGGCAGAACGGGGCCGACGGCGGGGAACCCAGCGCGGCGGCGTCGTCCACCGGGCCCGAGACCGTGAAGATCGCCGCGGGCGTGGACACCCAGACCCGCGTGCTCGCGCACCTGTACCAGCAGCGGCTCAGCGCGGACGGTGTGCCCGCCACCGTGGTGGACGTGGGATCCACCCGCGAGGAGATCTTCGACGCGCTGCAGGACGGGCGGGCCACCATGGTCCCGGACTTCACGGGCGACCTCTACGTCTACGCGCGGCAGCACGAAGTGCCGGCCTCGCAGGCGACCGGCGCGAGCCCCACACCGGCGCCCAGCGCATCCGCGGACACCGACGCCCCGCGCGGGCTCCTGGACTCCCTCGGGCAGCTGCTGGGGATCACGGGGGAGACCGGGCCGTCCGGGGACGACGTCTACCGGGCCCTGCCGGACGTGATGCCCAGCGGTCTGGAGGTGCTGGACTCCTCCGGCGCCCAGCGCACGGACCAGGTGGTGGTCACCGCCGCCACGGACGCGCAGTACGACCTCAAGAGCCTGGACGGCGCGGGCAAGCAGTGCGGCAAGCTCGCCGTGGGGATGCCCACCGACTATGCGGACAGCGCCCAGGGGGAGCCCGGCCTGAAGGCGTACTACGACTGCGACCCCAAGGCCGCGCCCGAGTACAAGACCACCGACGAGCTCGTGAACGCGCTGCTCACCGATCAGGTGCAGGCCGCCGTGCTGCGGTCCTCGGAACCGGTGATTCAGGACGACGGGCTCGTGGCCCTGGAGGACCCCAACCGGCTCTTCCGCCCGGAGCACGCCGTGGTGGTGGGATCGGAGAAGCTGAGCGACCAGGCAGTGTCCAGCGTCAATGCCGTGACCGCGGAGCTCACCACCGAGGACCTCACCACCATCACCCGGCTCACCGGCGGTGAGGATCCGGCCATGAGCCCCGAGAAGGCGGCCACCTACCTCCGGGAGCAGCCCCGCTGATCCCGCTGTGCGTTCCGCGGGGCACCGCGCGTGCTGCGGACCGACCCGGGGACCCCGGACAGGTGCGTCGCACCGCTGAACCGCAGGGGACCCGCGAGTAGTCTGGCCCCATGGCAAAGGTGAAGCAGTCCGACAAACTGAAGAACGTCCTCTACGACATCCGCGGCCCCGTGCTGGAGCAGGCGGAGAAGATGGAGGCGGCGGGTCAGCGCATCCTGCGCCTGAACATCGGCAACCCCGCACCCTTCGGCTTCGAGGCACCGGACGCCATCCTGGTGGACATGATCAAGAACCTGCCCAACGCGCAGGGCTACTCGGACTCCCGGGGCATCTACTCAGCCCGCACCGCGGTGGTGCAGTACTACCAGACGCGCGGGATCATGAACCTGGACACCGACGACGTCTACCTGGGCAACGGCGTCTCCGAGCTGATCACCATGGCCCTGCAGGCACTGTGCAACCCTGGTGACGAGCTGCTCATCCCCTCCCCGGACTACCCGCTGTGGACCGCGTCCGTGGCGCTGTCCGGCGGCACCCCCGTGCACTACGAGTGCGACGAGGAGAACGGGTGGAACCCTGACCTCGAGGACATGGCCTCAAAGATCACGGAGCGCACCAAGGGCATCGTGGTCATCAACCCCAACAACCCCACGGGGGCGGTGTACTCCAAGGAGACCCTGCAGAAGATCGTGGACCTGGCCAAGGAGCACGACCTCATCCTGTTCTCGGACGAGATCTACGAGAAGATCACGTACGACGACGCCGAGATGATCAACACCGCGAGCCTCACCGGTGAGGACGTGCTGTGCCTGACGTTCTCCGGGCTCTCCAAGGCCTACCGCGTGGCGGGCTACCGCTCCGGGTGGCTCGCGATCACCGGGCCCAACTGGCGTGCGGAGTCCTACCTGGAGGGCATCAAGCTGCTCGCCAACATGCGCATGTGCGCGAACGTTCCGGCGCAGCACGCCATCCAGACCGCCCTGGGCGGCTACCAGTCGATCAACGACCTCATCCTCCCCGGCGGCCGGCTCAAGGCGCAGCGGGACATCGCCCACCGCAAGCTCAACGAGATCGACGGCGTCACGTGCGAGCAGGCCCGCGGCGCGCTCTACCTGTTCCCCAAGCTGGACGTGGAGAAGTTCGGGATCGTGGACGACGAGCGCTTCGCCCTGGACCTGCTCAAGGAGCAGAAGATCCTGCTCAGCCACGGCACCGCGTTCAACTGGGGCAAGCCGGACCACTTCCGGCTGGTCACCCTGCCCGCGGTGGACATGCTGGACACCGCCCTGGACCGCCTGGGCGAGTTCCTCTCGACCTACCAGCAATAGGCCAGTCCCGCTCCTACTCGGCGTCCGACGCCGCCTGGTCCCGGCTCTCCCGCCGGGCGCGGGCGGCGTCGAGCCGTTCCCGGGCGCCGTCGAGCCACTGCTCGCAACGGGTGGCCAGGGCCTCGCCGCGCTCCCACAGCCGCAGGGACTCCTCGAGGGAGGCGCCGCCCGTCTCGAGCTGGGAGACGATCTGCACGAGCTGCTCGCGGGCCTGCTCGTAGCCGAGCTGGTCCACGTCGGAGAGGTCCGGCGCGCCCTGCTGGGGGCTCTGCTGGGAGTCGGTGCTCTGGTTCTGCTGTGCCACGGTGTTCCTTCCGGTGGTGGTGCCTGGTGATGCGTGGTGTGCGGGTGCTGTGCGACCCGGGTCGGATGCCCTGTCCGGTCGCTGGTGGGACGGGCGAACGCCTCAGCGCTCGCCCGGCTGACGGGTACTGGCGGCGGTGACGTCCACGCCCAGCTCTCCGGCGGCCAGCCGCACGGTGAGGGACTGGCCCGTCTCCGCGCGGGCGGCGTCCGTGAGCACGGAGCCGTCCGCGGTCTGCACCACGGCGTAGCCGCGGTCCAGGGTCTGCTGCGGGGACAGGGCACGGACCCGGGCGCGCAGCTGGACCACGGAGTCCTGGGCCCGCAGGGCCAGGGAGTTCGCGGCAGACCAGGCGCGGGAGCGCAGCCGGTCCACGTCCTCCTCGCGCACCAGGATCATGCCCTCCGGCTGTGCGAGCACGGGACGTGAGCGCACGGTGTCCAGGCCGTGCTGCTCGCGGTCGAGCATCGAACCCACGGCGCGGTCCAGTGCGGCGCGGGCCTGGCCGAGGCGCAGCCGTTCGTCCTGGACGTCCGGCACGATGCGCTTGCCCGCGTCCGTGGGGGTCGAGGCCCGAACGTCGGCCACGTGGTCCAGCAGGGGCTGGTCGTTCTCGTGGCCGATCGCACTGACCACCGGCGTCCGGGCCGCGAAGACCGCCCGCAGCAGGGATTCGTCACTGAACGAGAGCAGGTCCTCGAAGGCACCGCCACCGCGGGCGATCACGATGACGTCCACCTCGTCCAGGGCGTCGAGCTCCTGGAGGGCCCCGATGACGGCGCGTGCCGAGCCCGAGCCCTGGACGGGGACCTCGCGGATCTCGAAATGCACACCCGGCCACCGGTTGGTGGCGTTGCGCACCACGTCCTTCTCCGCGTCCGAGTTGCGCCCGGTGATCAGCCCCACGCGGTGGGGGAGCACCGGCAGGGGCTTCTTGTGGGTCTGGTCGAACAGTCCCTCGTCCGCGAGGGACCGGCGCAGCCTCTCCAGGCGCTCCAGGAGGTCGCCGAGGCCCACGGGGCGGATGTCTCGGCCCAGCATGGAGAGCCGCCCGGTCTTGACGTAGAAGTCCGCCTTGAGGCTCACGACCACGCGCGAGCCCCGTTCCAGGGGACGCTCCAGCCGGGCCATCTCGTTCTTGAACAGGGTCACGTTCACCGAGACCTCCTCCTGGAGGTCCCGCAGGGTCACGTAGCAGACCCGGGCGCGCTCGTTGACCTCGATCACCTGGCCCTCGACCCACGCGTCCGGGGCCTTCTGGACCCAGCCGTGCAGGGAGTGGGAGAGCTTGCTCAGCGGCCAGGGGTTCTCGGGGGTGGTGTCCCGTGCCAGCCGGGGGAGCTCGGCCGGAGCACCCGCCGGCGCGGCGGAGCGCTCGGCGTCCGGGGGGAACGCGGCGCTGGGAGACGACGAGGTGTCCATGGGACATAAGTATCACCCGTCGGGGACACGCACAGCCGCTGCTCCCTAGAGTGGAGCGGTGAGCTCCTCGCCGTTCCCCCACCCCTCCGATGCCTTCCGCAGCGTGGCCGCCGCTGCGCTGGCCCTGCTGGCCGGCGCAGGCTTCGCCCTGTGGCTGGGGGTGTCCTGGCTGCAGGACCACCTGCTCTCGCCCTCCGGGTTCCAGGACACCGCCGCGTCCGTGATCACGGAGACGAGCTTCCAGGACGAGCTGGTCCGCACCCTGCTGGACCGGGCTACTTTCAGCGCCCTGGAGGACAAAGCCACCGGCATCGACGCCGTGGACCGGACGATCGAGTCCATCCGCGAGACGGTGGTGGACTCCGCCCAGTCCTGGCTGACCGCGCCCGAGCAGGAGGGCGCGTGGCTCGCGGTGCTCAACGACACCCACGACGCGAACATCCCCCTGACCCCCTCCGCCGGGCACGCGCCGGACGAGCTCGTGGTGGACGTCAGCGCGCTCGGGGAGGCCGTGAACCGCCAGGTGGAGGACGCCGTGGGCTTCTCCCCGGGCATCGACGAGCAGAACTTCACGGTGACCGTCCCGGGCGTGCACACGGGAGCGGTGGTGGACGCCCTCGTTCAGCTGGCCCAGTGGCGCTACGTCCTGCCGTGGCTCGCGGGCGCGGCCGGGATCGCCGCCGTGGTGGTGTCCCCGCGCCGCTGGCTCGCGCTCGCGGGAGTGGGAGTCGCGGGGGTGGTGTGCACGGGGATCGTGCTCGCCCTGGCGCTCGCGGGCGGACGCGCGGTGGTGGGCGCCGCCACCGTGGACCCGGTGGCGCACCTCGTGACCGAGCAGATCGTCTCGCTGCTGCAGGAGTCCTTCACGCAACGCGGCGTCACCGGCATGATCTGGGCGGGGGTCGTGGCGCTGGCGGGTGTGATCGGCGCCGTGGTGCGTGTCCGTACGGTCACTTACGATAGTGGTCATGTCCACCGTGGTTGACCTCTCCATGCCCACCGTCCCCCGGGTGCGTCGCACTCCCCAGGAGATTGCCGACGCCGCTCCGGTCACCGGGCGCAAGGTGCTCCTGGCAGCGCCGCGCGGCTACTGCGCGGGCGTGGACCGGGCCGTGATCGCCGTGGAGAAGGCCCTGGAGCACTACGGCGCCCCGGTGTACGTGCGCAAGGAGATCGTGCACAACAAGCACGTGGTGCAGACGCTGGAGGAACGCGGAGCCGTGTTCGTGGAGGAGACCGACGAGGTCCCCGAGGGCTCGCTGGTCGTGTTCTCCGCCCACGGGGTGTCCCCGGCGGTGGTGCAGTCCGCGCAGGAGCGGAACCTCAACACCATCGACGCCACCTGCCCGCTGGTCACCAAGGTGCACCGCGAGGCCGTGCGCTTCGCCAAGAACGACTACGAGATCCTGCTGATCGGCCACGTGGGCCACGAGGAGGTCGAGGGCACGTTCGGGGAGGCTCCCGAGCACATCCAGGTCGTGAACTCCCCGGAGGACGTGGACACCCTGGAGGTGCACGATCCCGACAAGGTCGTGTGGCTGTCCCAGACCACCCTCAGCGTGGACGAGACCATGGAGACGGTGAACCGGCTGCGTGCCAAGTTCCCCAACATGATCGACCCGCCCAGCGACGACATCTGCTACGCCACCTCCAACCGGCAGGCCGCGATCAAAGAGATCGCCCCGCAGGCGGACCTGGTGCTGGTGGTGGGTTCGGCGAACTCCTCCAACTCGGTGCGCCTCAAGGAGGTGGCCCTGGAGTACGGGGCCCGGCGCGCGGAGCGCGTGGACTTTGCCAACCAGGTGGACGAGTCCTGGTTCGAGGGCGTGGCCACCGTGGGGCTGACCTCCGGCGCGTCGGTGCCCGAGGTGCTCGTGCAGCAGGTTCTGGACCTGCTCGCGGAGTACGGCTACGGGGAGGTCGAGGAAGTGGTGACCGCCCAGGAGGACATCCTCTTCTCCCTGCCCAAGGAGCTGCGCGCCAAGCTCGCGAGGGACGGGGACACCACCCGCGGTCTGGGTGGCCGCGGCACCAAGCCCTCGCGCTGAGCTGTGGCGCCGGGCCCTCCTACGGGCCCCAGCACCCGCTCCTCACGTCGAGTCTCGGTAACCGCTCCTCACGCTGAGCCCTGGTGCCGGTCCCTCGCGTTGAGCCCCGGCACCAGCCCCGCGGGATGGGCGGCGTCAGTCGTTCACGAACTCCGTGGCCGTGACCGGACGGGGCACCGAGTCCACGGGCCTGGTCTCCAGTGCCTCGGAGTCGGTGGCCGTGGGATCCAGTTCGGCGATCCTGCGCGCCGAGGGCAGCACTCGTGACTCCAGCGATCCCACGAGCTTGTTGTAGCCCTCCACCGAGCGCCGCAGCGAACCGCCCATGTCGGACAGGTGCTTGCCCACCGAGCCCATGCGGTCGTAGAGCTCCCGGGACAGCCGGTACAGTTCCCGGGCGTTGTCCGTGAGGGTGGCCTGACGCCAGCTGAACGCCACGGCCTTGAGCGAGGCGAGCAGGGACACCGGGGACACCAGGGCCACGTTCGCACGCGCCGCGTGATCCAGCAGGGAGGCATCCGCATCCAGCGCGGCGGCCAGGGCGGACTCGACCGGGACGAAGCACATCACCAGCTCGGGAGAGTTCTCCTCCGCGGACCAGTACTTCTTGGTGCCCAGCGTGTTCACGTGCGCCCGCAGAGCCTTGGCGTGGGCGGCGAGCAGCTGGGCGCGGCGCTGCTCGTTCTCGGGGGAGCCGTCCGAGGGGACGGCCTGGGCGTCAAGGTAGGAGGACATGGGGGCCTTCGCATCCACCACCACGGTCTGCGCCCCGGGCAGGTTGACCACCATGTCCGGGCGCTGGATACCGGATTCCGTGGAGCGCACCGTCTGCTCCGTGAAGTCCACGTGGCGAGTCATGCCTGCCGCCTCCACCACGCGGCGCAGCTGCATTTCACCCCAGGCGCCGCGAGCCGTGGTGGAGCGCAGGGAACCCTCCAGGGAGGTGGTGGCGTGCAGCAGCTGCTGGTCCGTGGTGCGGGCCGCCTCCAGGGCCTGGGCCACGGCCCCGAACTGCTGTGCACGGTCCCGCTCCAGCTGGTTCACGTGCCGCCCCACGGAGGAGAGCTGGTCGTTGAGCGGTGCCAGCGCGCGCATGACGTCCTGATCCTGCACGGCCCGAGCCTCGAGGGACTCGACACGCTGCTCGAGCTGCTCAGCGGCGGCCCGCGCGGAGGCGGCGTCCTGCAGGGCGGCGAGCCTCTGCCCCCGGGCCTCCTCCAGCTCGGTCTCCAGCGCCGTGGACTTCTGGTGGGCCAGCACGTACCCCAGCACCACACCCACCACGAGGGCGAACAGCGCCCACAACCACCACACCTGAGCCATCACCGAAGCATCCATGCGCTCACCATGACAATGCTGTCCGACACGCACAAGCGCCCCGGCGGGGCTCGTCACCGGATCCGGAGGGCTACAGCCACCCGTTGCGCGCGGCGACGGCCACCGCCTCGGTCCGGTTGGCGGTTCCGGTCTTGCCGATCGCCGAGGACAGGTGGTTGCGCACCGTCCCCGCGGAGAGGTGCAGGGCCCGCCCGATCTGCCCCGCCGAGGCCCCGTGGGACGCTTCCCGCAGCACGTCCTGCTCCCGTGGGGTCAGGGGGTTCGGTCCGGCCAGCAGGGACTTCTCGGCCAGCGCCGGATCGACCACGCGCAGCCCGGCGTGCACCTTCCGGATGGCCTCTGCGAGCTCCGCAGCGGGGGTGTCCTTGACCACGAAACCGGACGCCCCGGCGTCGAACGCGCGCCGCAGGTAGCCGGGGCGGTCGAACGTGGTGACCATCAGGCACCGCGTCCCGCGCCCGGCGGCCACGATTCGCTCGGTGGCCTCCAGCCCGGTGAGGCCGGGCATCTCGATGTCCAGCAGGGCCACGTCCAAGGCGAGCTCCCCGGCAAGAGCGACCGCCTCGGCACCGTCGGCGGCCTGGGCCACCACGGTGATGTCCGGTTCCAGGTCCAGCAGAGCGGCCAGTCCGGCGCGCACGAGGGCCTGGTCGTCCGCGATCAGCACTCGGATCTCGGTCATGCCCGCCTCACCTCCACGATCGTGCCGCCCCGGGGATCCCGCGCCACGGTCACCTCACATCCCGCCGCATGAGCCCGCTCCTTCATGCCGCGGATGCCGTTGCCCTCTCGCAGCTCCGGTTCGGCGGCACCGCCCCCGGTGCTCGCCTCGGGTCCGGAGCGCGACGACGCCGCCTCACCGCGGGCCCCGGCACGCACCGGCCGCTGAATGTCCGGGCCGACAGGCCCCACCCCGTTCCGATAGGAAGCATCCGCCGCGGCGTCGTCGGGGCGCGGGCGGCTCGTCGAGGGCGCCCCGCCGCCCGGACGAGCGGCGGTGTCGGTTCGCGCTGAGTGGTGAGTGGGGGCACCCGCGGCCCGTGCGCCGTCGTCCGCGATGCGAAGCGACGAACCGGTGAGCGTGACGCGGCAGTGAGCGGCGCCCGAGTGGCGAACCACATTGGTCACGGCCTCGCGCAGGATCCATGCGAACACGGAACGGGTGACGGCGTCGAGGGGCGGGACCGAGGACGGCAGGTGCGGGGTGATCCCGGCGGCGCGCAGGGCGGCACGTGCCTGGACGAGCTCCACCCCCAGATCCAGGTCGCGCAGCCTGCCCACCGTGGAGCGGACGTCGGTGAGGGCTTCGCGGGACAGGGCCAGGACGTCGTCCAGCTCGGCGACGGCGCGCTGCGGGTCCGTCTCCACGAGACGCTGGGCGAGCTGCGTCTTGACGGTGATGACCGTGAGGGAGTGGCCCAGGATGTCGTGGACGTCCCGGCCCACGGCCTCGCGCTGCCGGGAGACCTCGAGCTCGCGGGCCAGGCGCTCATGGGTCTCGGAGCGCTCCACGGCGAAGCGGGAGAGCAGGATGATCGGCCCGGGCAGGACCAGGCCGAACAGCGGCCAGAACCACTGCTCCCGGGGGAGCAGCATGAGCAGCGGCACCAGGGCCGCCAGCTCGATCAGGAGCGCGGCCAGGATCCCCTGGCGCAGGGGCAGCCGGAACGCGCACACGGCCACGAAGAACGGCGCCGTGTAGGTCATTCCCCACGGGGAGGCCGGCAGCAGCAGGGTGAGCGGCACCAGCAGGACCACGCACCACAGCGCGGCGTTGCCCAGCACGCTCAGGCGCGGGACCAGGATGTGCCGGATCCAGGAGACCGTGTAGAGCCCGGCGAAGAGCACCAGTCCGAGCAGTCCCAGGGCAGTGGCCCAGACCGACTCGTCGCTCTGCAGCAGTGCCGCGGCGGGGATGACGAGGAACACGAGCCAGACGGTGGCGAACAGCAGGTCGGACCAGTCGTGCTCGGGTTCCTCGGTGCGTGGGCGCGGCGCGGTCCGCGTGGGGGTGCTCATCGGCGGGCCGTGGACGTCCGGGCGGCCAGCAGCGCGATGATCCCGAACACGGCGGCCCAGGCCACGGCGTTGACCACGAGCCACAGCAGGCTGTCGGTCTGCGGGGCACCGCCCATGGTGGCCACCTCACCTTCGGTCACGGGATAGCGGGCAATGCCCACGATTCCATACATGGGGGTGAAGCGGGCGACGGCCAGCATCCCGCCGGAGAGCGGCATGAACACGTTGCCGAAGAACGCGAAGACCACCAGCGCGCCGGAGGCGGCCCCCACGGCGGTGTCCGAGCGGAAGATCAGGCCTGCGGCGAGCCCGTAGAGGGCGAACACCACGGAGACCACCACGCACAGCACGGCGGCCAGCGCCCAGCGCCAGAGATCGTCCATCGAGGCGTTGGTGAACGCTCCCACCAGGAACACGATGACCACGGGCAGCACGGCGATCAGCAGAGCCACCGCCACCTTGGTGGCCGCGTAGCCGCCCGTGCCCATGGGGGTCAGGGCGAGCTGCCGGCCCCAGCCCTGCAACCGTTCCACGGCCGCGCCGGCGGAGATCGCGGTGGTTGCGGTGACGGCCCCGTAGACGGCCATCGACACCATCACGTACGCGGAGACGTTGCCCCCGGGCAGGCGGGCGTCGGACCAGCCCTGCACCGCGCCGAACAGGATGAACAGCACGGCGGGCAGCAGGGCCACGAACACGAGGTTGGGGATCGCGCGGACGTTCCGCAGGACGTCGTGGGCGGTGTAGGTCAGGGACATGACGGGCTCCTTGGGGTCTGGGTGCGGTTATAAACGCACGAGCTGCGGGGCGAGGGGAGGGGCGGGAGAACGGTGCGGTCACCCGCGGTGCGCTGCGCGCGGGGTCACGCGGCCGCGTCGTCTCGATGGATCAACGCCGCGAACGCCTCGTCCAGGCCGCCGCGGGAGATCTCCAGCGCGCTCGCGGGGGTGCGGGTCAGCAGCTCGCGGGCGAGGGCGTCCGCGTCCTCGGTGCGCAGGTGCACGCGGGACTCCGAGCGGCGCGAGACGGTGGCGCCCGCGAACTCGGGCAGTGGTTCGCCCGGTGGCCACACGAAGGAGACGGTGTGGTGCCGAGACATGGAGCGCAGCTCGTCCACGGAGCCGTCGAACGTGACGCGCCCGGCATCCATGAGGACGATCCGCTCGGCGACGTCCTCCGCCTCCTGGAGGTAGTGCGTGGCAAACACGACCGTGAGCCCGCGCTCGGTCTCGGCGCGCATCGCGTCCCAGAACTCGGTGCGGGACTGCACGTCCATGCCCGCGGTCGGCTCGTCCAGCACGAGCAGCTCGGGGCGCGGGAGCAGGGCCAGGGCAAAGCGGACGCGCTGCTGCTGCCCACCCGAGCACTTGGCCACCTTCCGGCGCGCGAACGACGCCGCACCCGCCCGTTCCAGCGCCTCGTCCACGGGCAGTGGGTCCGGGTAGAGGGACGCGATCATGGTCACGGTCTCGCGCACGCTCAGGTCCGCGAGCAGCCCACCCACCTGCTGCACCGCGCCCACCTTCCCGTGGGCCACGGCCGCGCGCGGGCGCTCGCCGCACACGCTCACCGCCCCGGAGGTGGGCTCGCTCATGCCGAGCACCATGTCCAGCAGGGTCGTCTTCCCGGCGCCGTTCGGCCCCAGCAGGGCGACGACGCCGCCGCGCGGGATCTCCAGCGAGACACCCTGCACGGCGCGGACCGTCTCGGAGCGGGTGCGGAAGGTCTTGACGGCGTCCTGCACCTGGATGGCGGGGGAGTGGGGCTGCGGTGGGTGTGTGGTGTTCATGGGTCCAGATTCCCGTGCGGCGGGTCGCCGCTGAACTGCTGATTGTCACGAGTGGGGCGTGACATGTGTCAGGGGTGGGGTGGGCCGCGGAGTCGCGTGGCGGCGTCGTCGGGCGGCCCCGGTAAGATGGCGGACCGTGGCTCTTACTATTGGAATCGTCGGTCTGCCGAACGTCGGAAAATCAACCCTGTTCAACGCGCTCACGCGCAACACGGTGCTCGCCGCGAACTATCCGTTCGCGACCATCGAGCCGAACGTGGGCGTGGTGAACCTGCCGGACGAGCGGCTGGACAAGCTCGCGGAGCTGTTCGACTCGCAGAAGATCGTGCCGGCCACGGTGTCCTTCGTGGACATCGCGGGCATCGTGAAGGGCGCGTCCGAGGGGGAGGGGCTGGGCAACCAGTTCCTGGCCAACATTCGTGAGGCGCACGCGATCGCCCAGGTGATCCGCGTGTTCGACGATCCGGACGTGATCCACGTGGACGGCAAGATCGACCCGGCCTCGGACCGCGAAACCATCAACACGGAGCTGATCCTCGCGGACCTGCAGACGCTGGAGAACGCGATCCCCAAGCTGGAGAAGCAGGTCAAGATCAAGAAGGGCTCGCCCGAGCAGTTGGCCGCCTACCAAGCCGCGGAGAAGGTGCTGGCGGAGGGGCGCACGATCTTCGAGGCCGCCGGGCCCGAGAAGCTCGACACCGACAACCTGCGTGAGCTGAACCTGCTCACCGCCAAGCCGTTCATCTACGTGTTCAACGCGGACGAGGGCGTGCTGTCCTCACCCGAGCGTCAGGCTGAGCTGGAGGCGCTGGTGGCGCCCGCGCAGTGCGTGTTCCTGGACGCGAAGCTCGAGGCTGACCTCGTGGAGCTCTCCGAGGAGGAGGCCCGCGAGATGCTGGAGATGGAGGGCCAGGACGAGTCCGGCCTGGACAAGCTGGCCCGCGTGGGCTTCTCCACCCTGGGCCTGCAGACCTACCTCACCGCCGGCCCCAAGGAGGCCCGCGCGTGGACCATCAACCAGGGCGACACCGCACCCAAGGCCGCCGGAGTGATCCACTCGGACTTCGAGCGGGGCTTCATCAAGGCGGAGATCGTCTCCTACGACGACCTCATGGCCGCCGGGTCCATGGCCGACGCGAAGGCCGCGGGCAAGGTGCGCATGGAGGGCAAGGAGTATGTGATGCAGGATGGGGATGTGGTGGAGTTCCGTAGCGGATTAACATCTGGGGGCAGGAAGTGACATCTGACCGGACCTTCGAACGCGAACAACGACTTCGGGCGATCGCGCGATGGGCCGAAGTGGGGGTGCTTGAGCCTCGGTCGCTGCTACCCATTGAGAAGGCGTTCTTGGAGCGAGTCGAGGCGAATTCCGATTCGTTCTTCAAGCCAGTCGCCGTGAACAATCTTGAAGGCGTCGAGTTTCATCGTGAACTGAGTTACCTGCTTGACGCATTCGATTCCCTCCCAGGCCGGGTCGACCAGGCGTTCGACTCAACCTGGAAAGCCCTCGAACTTGAGACGAGTCAACTTCATGGCGGGCATGTTACTGGTCGTTTAGAATCTGCGGCACTTAAAGTGGATCCGCTCATAGTCGCCGAGATATGTGCTGGCGTTCCAGTTCAGACTTGTGAGTACGCGTACAAGCGGCTCATTGTCGAATTTTTAGATGGGGAAGCCCAGTTCGGTCTCGTGAATCGAGTGAGAGAACGGGCAACGCCAGCAATTCTTGAACTCCTGGACTTCATGAAGATTACTTATGGGATCGACCCACCGGAAGCTCGCCGGAAGGGCGCTTTGCTTTTGCGTCGTGCGCTAAGGGGGGAAGTGCTCAAGATAGGTCCAAACCCGACCTTTCAACTGGACGAAACGTCTCGAGCTCGATTCTTGGTGCTGCTGGTTCTATACACGGCGCGCAATGAGCGTTTTCATGGGTCATCCTTCTCACCGTTTGTCAGTAGCGACGCGAGTTTACGAACGTACACTCACCCGTTCTTCGCGTTCCTAGCTTCGTATTACTTGCTTCTGGCCCTGTGGTTTGAGACGCGATCGGACGCGGTAATCGCCTCGCGGGATGAAGTTCTCGAATCTCTCCGGGCTAATCTTCAAGTAGCCCGGTCTGTGTTCGGAAACCATTGGGAGAAATGATGGGCAATAATCTTGACCGAGGCTTACGGTGGGTCGGCTACGTGGTGGAGTTCCGTAGCGGATTAACCTCTGGTGGTAAGAAGTAGACACGCGAGGTCATCAGTGCGGGCGAGGAAGGCACACCATTGTCGAGACTGACGGAACTGCTTCGGCAGGCGCGCAAGGCCGATCCGCAACTCGGTGCTGATCTGGAAGCAGAGATCGCCGCGCTCACTAAGCGTCGCACCTTCGGCCTCGTCTTCGAGCAGCATCAGCCCGAGGCCGTCGAGCTGCCCGGCAGGCCAGTGCGACGCGGCGACAAGGTGCGCGTGCTTCCGCCTCGTGGGGAGACGAAGACCGGCGACCAGCGGCTGTGGCGCGTCACGCGGATCGAACGGGTCGACGGGCAGCGCCTGGCCCATCTCGCGGAGCTGGACGCCGAGGAGCCCGAGGCTTGCTCTGTGCCCGCAGACGACGTGGTGGTCGTCGCGGAGTTCCGGGATCGCATCTACCCCGGCCTGGTGGAGACGGGCAGGGTCGAGCCAGGCGGCGACAAGCCGTTCCACACGGTCATCAACGCGGAGAATTACCACGCGCTGGAGATGCTGACGTACACCCACCGGCACTCCATCGACGCCATCTACATCGATCCGCCGTACAACACTGGCGCCAAGGACTGGAAGTACAACAACGACTACGTGGAGTCAGACGACGACTACCGGCACTCGAAGTGGCTTGCCTTCATTGAGCGGCGCCTGAAGATCGCTCGCGAGTTGCTGAAGCCCGATGACTCGGTACTCATCGTCACGATTGACGAGAAGGAGTACCTGCGGTTGGGCCTGCTGCTGGAGCAGACGTTCCCGGAAGCGCGGGTCACTATGGTGACAAGTTCCATCAACGCCGCTGGAGCAACCCGGAAAGGTACCTTCGCCCGCTCGGCTGAGTATCTCTACTTCGTCCAGTTCGGAGAGAGTCGCCCAGTTGCACTTCCGCTTGAAGATGAGTGGAATCCGGTCCGCACGAAGAACAAGCAGGACATCTACTGGAGCCGTCTCATCCGTAGCGGTGCGGACTCCTCGCGGGCGGACAGCCCCAACCAGTTCTACCCGATCTTCGTGCGGGACACCGCCGAGGGGCCCGTTTTCGAGGGAGTGGGGGACGCCGTCATCGGTACGGAGCGCGGCGATGTTCCAGTCCCGGACGGTTGTGTTGCAGTGTGGCCTATCCGTAAGGACGGAACCGAAGGCCGCTGGCGTGTCGGTCCCGCTGTCCTGCGAGGTCTGGTCGAGGCCGGACATGCTCGCCTTGGTGGTTGGCGCGGGGAGAGCACGACGGTCTACTACCTCAAGCAGGGCGAAGCCAAGAAGGTGCTCGATGGCACCTTCCCGGTACTCGGGCATCGCCCAGATGGCTCGGTGGTGACCGACTCCTCCGACTACCGTCCGCGATTCGTACCAACCGACCTCTGGCGTATCACCAGCCACGACGCGGGCAACAGCGGTACGCGACTCCTTGCCAACCTATTGCCAGGCCGCAGGTTTCCCTTCCCGAAGTCCTTGTACGCGGTCGAGGACGCCCTGCGATTCTTCGTGGCCGAGAAGCCTGGAGCGAAGGTACTGGACTTCTTCTCGGGCTCGGGTACCACGGCCCACGCGGTGATCCGCCTGAACCGGGAGGATGGCGGGCGTCGTCAGTGCATCTCGGTCACCAACAACGAGGTCTCGGCTGACGAACAGACGAGACTCCGTAGGCAAGGCTTGCGCCCTGGTGATGCGGACTGGGAGGCGTTGGGCATCTGCGACCACATCACGAAGCCCCGACTCACGGCGGCGATCAGTGGTAAGACGCCGGAAGATGCGCCAATCAACGGCGAGTACAGGTTCAACGACGAGTTCCCCATGTCGGAGGGTTTCGTGGAGAACGCGGCCTTCTTCACGCTCACGTATGAGGCACCGTTGTCGGTACGGCATAACCGGGCGTTTGAGCGCGTGGCTCCGATGCTGTGGCTGCGTGCGGGCTCACGCGGTCGGATCATCTACGACCTGGGCGAGGACGGCTGGGACGTGTCCGAGTCCTATGGCGTGCTGGAGAACCTGGACCAGGCGGATGAGTTCGTGGCCGCGGCGAGTGCTCGGGAAGGCATCGAGATCGCGTACGTCGCCACGGATGACGACAGCGCCTTCCAGATAGTGTGCCGCGAACTGCCCGGCAAGGTCGTCCCGGTGCGGCTGTACGAGTCCTACCTCCAGAACTTCGAGATCAACTCCGGGCGGAGCCTGTAGATGCGATACACGCTGAAGGACTACCAGGCCGACGCCGTGCGTGACGTGCTGCGAAACCTGGACCGCGCCCGCGATTCTTACCACCGCTACGGCGCGAAGTCGCAGTTCTCCCTCGCAGCGACAACGGGTGCGGGCAAGACCGTGATGGCGGCTGCGGTGATCGAGGCGCTGTTCTTCGGCAGCGATGAGTTTGACGTGGCACCTGATCCTGGCGCGGTCGTGCTGTGGTTCTCTGACGACCCGGCGCTGAACGAGCAGTCGCGTGCTCGCATCCAGGCCGCGGCAAGCGAGTTGGACCACCGCCTGCGCGTGGTTCCGACGACGTTCTCCGAGCCCTCGTTCCGTCCCGGCAACGTCTACTTCCTCAACACACAGAAGTTGAGCAAGAACTCCCGCCTGGTCAAGGGCGCGCCGGATGTCAACGGTGACGAGACGCTGCCCGGTCTGGAGCGCCGTCCCGACGAGGTCCAGTCGTCCATCTACGACACGATCACAAACACCATCGCCAACGAGGACCTGACCCTCTACCTCGTGCTGGACGAGGCGCACCGCGGCATGGGGACGCGCGCACGCGAACGGTCCACCATCGTGCAGCGACTCATCAACGGCCAGGGCAGCGTGCCTGCAATGCCGGTCGTCTTCGGCATCTCCGCCACGGTTGAGCGGTTCGAGAGCGCGATGAAGGACGCCAAGGGCCGTGACGCCCTCCCGTCGGTGCAGGTGGACTCCGCGCTAGTCCAGGCCTCGGGACTCCTGAAGGACGACATCGCCCTGTCGATCCCTGCCGAGGACGGCGCGTTCGAGACCGTGCTCCTGACCAAAGCCGTCGAGAAGATCAAGGCCTCCGAGAGCGCGTGGCAGGACTATGCACGCGAGCAGGGCGAGTCCAAAGCCGTTCGCCCACTGCTGGTGGTCCAGGTCGGGGACAAGCCCTCGCAGGAGACGCTCACCCGCACGCTGGACACGATCTACGAGGCGTGGCCGGAGCTGCCTTTCGACGCCGTGGCGAACGTCTTCGGAGAGCACACGGACCTGACCATCGGACAGCAGGTCGTGCCGTACATCGAACCGCAGCGGGTCCAGGACGCCACGCACGTACGTGTGCTGCTGGCCAAGAGCGCGATCTCGACCGGCTGGGATTGCCCACGCGCCGAGGTGCTCGTGTCCTTCCGGCCAGCCAAGGACCGCACCCACATCACGCAGCTGCTCGGACGGATGATGCGCACACCGCTCGCCAGGCGCATCCCCGGCAACGAGCTGCTCAACTCGGTGGACTGCCTGCTGCCGCTCTTCGATCGCAAGACCGCGACGGGAGTCGCGGAACTGCTGATGAAGGGCGCGACGAGCAAGGACGCCGACGAGGGAGAGGACGGCGGCGGTGGCCTCGGGCGCCGGGTGCTGTTCGACCCGATCCCGCTGCACCCGAACCCGGCGATCGCTCAGGCCGTGTGGGATCGGTTCGCGGTCATCACCTCGGTGACGATCCCGAAGAAGAACGTCAAGCCCATCCGTAGACTCACCGCACTGGCGACGGCGATGTCGAAGGACCACCTTGTGAACGAGGCCGTGGAACAGGCGCACAAGCACCTCCACGCCGCGCTCGACGGGCGCGCGGTGCAGTACAAGGAGAAGATCGCGAAGGCACGCGAGGATGTGCTCACGATGGAAGGCGAAGAGGTCCGAGGCCGGATCGGCGGCGGGTTCTCCCACCGCGCGTTCTCCGTCAGCGCTGACCCCCGCGCCATCGAAGACTACTACCGAACTGCCACCCGTGTGTTGAGCCCGGCGTTGTGCGCTTCCTACGTCGATCACCTGGTCGGGCCAGACGGTGACGAGGACGAACTCCTCGAAGCGCACATCACCGTCGCCTCGCTCGGGCGTGTGCCCGAGATCGCGCAGGCGGTCGAGGCCGAGGCAGATGCGCTGGCCCGTGACTGGCTCACGCAGACCCGCGTGGCTCGGAAGGGGTTGAGTGACGAGCGCCAGGCCGAGTACGACGGTCTGGAGTCGATGTCCACGACGCCAGAACCGATCAGCCTAGCTACGCCGAAGAACGGCCAGGCCGATACTAAGGTGCGCCACCCGGACGGCTCCGAGGAGGACCTGCCCACCCGTGAAATGCACCTGCTCGCATCCGCGGACGGGACTGTCCCGATTACCTTGAACGAGTGGGAGCGCAAGGTCCTCGACTCCGAAGCCGCGCAGCCCGGCTTCCAGGGCTGGTACCGCAACCCCGACCGCACGGCGAAGGAATCCCTCGCCGTGGCCTACAAGGACGAGGTGGGCGACTGGAAGGCGCTGCGCCCGGACTTCATCTTCTTCGGCACCAACCACGACGGCAGCGTCGCCGTGGACCTCGTAGACCCACACGGCCACCACCTCTCCGACGCCCTGCCAAAACTGCGAGGACTGGCCGACTTCGCGGAGCGGTTTGCGAACGACTTCCGCCGCGTCGAGTCCGTGGCTGAGACGGGTGGCGTGCTGCGCGTCCTCGACATCACCAAGCCTCGCGTGCGGGAGGCGATCCGCGATGCCCAGAGCGCCAAAGCCCTGTACGAGTCGGATTTGGCCAGTGACTACTGACCTGCTCACCCAACCCGCGCCCGTTCCCAGCGTGCGGGCCGGTATTCGCCGCGCAGGGAGGCAGTGATGATGGGAGAGTCGCAGCGGGCGGCCATCCAAGCGGAGGTGGCTCGCGTTCACGAGAGCGCGGTCTTCTCGGCGCAGGGCCAGTTCGAGGCGGCCAAAGCGTGGAGGGCGCTCCATTGGACGCTCGGTGTCCTTACCGCGGCGCTGAGCACGCTGGCTGCGGTGCTGACGTTCGCTGCCGATGCTCAGGTCGCGTCAGGAATCCTGGCGGTGGTCGCGGCCATTGCTGCCGCGGTACTGACGAGCAGCCGTCCCGACAAACTTGCTGAGCGGGCCGTGGCTCGGGGCAACGACTACACGACATTGCGGAACGACGCACGGCGTGTGCTGCATGTGCAGGTTCCCAACGATGAGGTCGGTGTTCTTCGGGAAGCGCTCGACGGACTTGCCGGACGTGCTTCCGATCTCGATCACACGTCAGACCCGATTCCTCGCTTTGCCTACAATAGGGCCAAGCGGAACATCGAGCGGGACGGTGGGCAGCAGTTCGAGGTTGATGCCTCGTGAGTGCGACAGCACTCTCCACGTTGGAGTCGCTGATCCGCACGATGACTCCAGACGAGGCAGCGCGCACTGCGGCTGCGAAGCACCGCAAGGAGATCGAGGACTGGCTCACGTCCGACCTGGGCATCATCCGCATGCGCGAGACAGGCTCATGGCATCACGGGACTGCGCTCGACAGGTTCAGCGACGTGGACTACTTCGTCTCGATGCGCGACAGTCGTCCCTCTGGCTCCTCTACGGCCCTCGAAGACCTGCGCGCATCGCTGTCGCGCGGCATACAGGGCGCGTTCGTCTCAATCGACCGTCCAGCCGTGCGCCTGCGCTACTTCGATGACGGCCCCGATGTGGAGATCACGCCCGCCTACTACCAGGACACCGACGATTACGACATTCCCGATCCTGACAGCACCGGATGGATACGCAGCAACCCGGCAGTCCACCTGGAGTACGTAGATCGGGCGCAGAAGGAGACTGACGGTCGCGCCAAGGGGCTCATCCGTCTCGTGAAGACCTGGAAGTCCTGGAACAACGTCCCGCTCTCGTCGTTCTATCTTGAGATGCGCACTGCGCAGTATGCGCTCGGCAACAAGCCGATCATCTACGACTGGGACCTTCGCGACATCTTCAAGAGTCTCGCCAACAACGGACTCCGGGAGATGAACGATCCGACCAACTACGGGCGGCGGATCACGACAGGCACGAGCAACCTCGCAGAGTCGATCACCGCGAAGTACGCGGTCGAAGAGGCCGCGCGCCTGGCGCGGCTCGCGCGCGAAGCCGCGGAGGCCGACGACCATTCCACCGCCATCCGTCATCTGCTCACCCTGTTCAACTGCGAAGCGTGATCGTGTCACGCAGGCATTGCATTGGCGGAAAATGGCGCTGCGCTGTCATCTCGCCACGCGTTGCCAAGGGCCTTAGAAGGGCGGTGGAGCAAGGTGTTCCAGCAACTCTCGAAGCGCGGCTTGCTCGGCGGCTGGGCGAACAGACTCGCGGTGCCGGAGCCACTCGGCTGTCTCGCGTACGGATTCCTGATCGGCGTCAGGGAGCGAGGGTCGGGTGGACTCTCGCACACGCGCTACTTGCTCATGCAAAGCGTCCGCGGCATCGGGCATTGGGTCGATTACTTCGAGCCCGTCCCTGATCGACCGAGGCGTTATTGTCGGGTGGCCGTCGGGTGCGAACCACAACCCGCGTAGCAGCCCGATTCGATAGCCAGCAGGCCAGACGCTCAGGTCATCGGATTCCAGACAGGGGTCGAGACCGTCCCACTTCACAACGAACGTCTGTCGCATCACACGCTGCCCCACTGCGACCCCAAGTTCCTGCTGATGGTGTGTCTCAATAGCGGACAGGTTTGCGGCCTCCAAGCGGCGGCGCAGGTCGCCCGAGTGGAACGTTGCGGGCTGCTCAACGAGGTCCCGAATCAGCAGGGATGGCCGTCCTTCAGAGAACAGGCCCAGACGGCGCACGGCCCATCGGGCCCAAGTCAATCCTCCGTCTAACGCCAGGTCCACCATTTCGTCGCGTATGTCCGGCATGCCGGCACGGCCGTGGCCGCCGCCAAACTGGTTCCTAACGAGGCCGAGGCTAGCAGCAATCTTTCGAGCCTGGGAAGCAGCTCTAGTGAATTCGCCGCCCCGTGCAAGAGCATGGCCAGGTTGTTCCGCAAGGAGGTCGTGGGCACGTCCGATGCTCTTTTCGTACGAGTCGTTCGGCTGTGCAGGTTCGCCTGCGATGTCAAGCGCGACTCGGGCTGTCGCTTCGACGACGCACTTGATATCGCTTAGTGCCTGACCGTCGTCAGCTGCGTCCAGTGAGCGATGCAGTCGTTCCAGTTCGATGGTGATGCACGACCAGTGCTCGTCACCCAGGAATTGCGGGCGCTGAATCTGGAACCGGTCATATCTTTCCGCTGGCACGCTGCCTCCTAGGCCTTCAGTCTTGTCCCTGAGTCTGCCAGCGGACAACCGCTGACGTCAGTCTGGGGTGGTGCTAGTCGAGTCGGAACAAGCCCTCCCGGACACCAGCACAGTCGCAGAAGCCGTCTGCCACAGAAGGGGTCTGCACACACGCAGCGCGAGGCTAGGCGTGTGTCCAATACTTGCAGGAATCCTATGCGGTCAGCGAGCAGTTGGGACTGCCGCACATTTAGGTGACAGTTGGGGGTGTCAGGCCGCGAGGCTCACGGCCGGGTTCATGATGGTCTCGTA
>NZ_JASDCY010000051.1:0-19256 GCF_030407675.1 Kocuria sp. APC 4018
AGGCCAGCACGATGGTGCGGTTGCCGGAGACCACCACCCGGCCCTCCGCGTGCCACTTCACCGCCCGGGACAGCGTCTGTGCCTCGGCGTCCGATCCCACGGCCACAAGATCCGCGGGGGTGTGGGCGTGGTTCACGGGAATCACGTCCTGCGCGATGATCGGGCCCTCGTCCAGGTCCGGGGTGACGTAGTGGGCGGTGGCCCCCACCATCTTGACGCCGCGCTCGTAGGCCTGGTGGTAGGGCTTCGCCCCCTTGAAGGACGGCAGGAACGAGTGGTGGATGTTGATGCAGCGTCCCGCGAGCTCCCGCGTGAGCTCATCCGAGAGGATCTGCATGTAGCGGGCCAGCACCACGAGCTCGGTGTCGTGGGCTGCCACGAGGCGCAGCAGCTCCGCCTCGGCCTGGGGCTTGGTGTCCCGGGTGACGGGCACGTGGTGGAAGGGCACGCCGTAGAAGTCCACGAGCGGGCGCAGATCCGTGTGGTTGGAGACCACGGCCACGATCTCCACGGGCAGCGAGCCCACGTGCGCCCGGTGCAGCAGGTCCGCCAGGCAGTGGGAGATCTTGGAGACCATCACCAGCACCCGGGTCTTCTTGCGGGCATCCACCAGCCGGAAGCGCATGTCGTGCTCCTGGGCCACCGGGCGGAAGCCCTCGATCAGCGACTCGGTGGTCACGGTGCCCGGCGCGCTGATGGTGTGGCAGCGGATGAAGAACCGGTCGTCGTGGCGGTCGGAGAAGTGCTTGACGTCGAAGATGTCGCAGCCCTGGCTGGTGAGGTTGGAGGCCACCGCGCTCACGAGGCCGTAGGCCTCGGGGCAGTGGGCGGTGAGGACGTGCTCGTCGGGCGTGGAGGGCTGGGCCGACATGAAGGGGATGCTCCTGGGGTCACGGGACGGATCGGTGGTCCGCGGGGCGGCAGGGCCGCGGCACCGTGGACCGGCGTCGATTTTATCGCCGGGACAGGGGCGTTATCGACCGGTGGCCGCGTGAGCGGACGGTAGGAGCCCGTCCGGCGCGGGGAGAGGTGCGCCTCTGTGAGAGAACCAGCGGCCACCGGCAGGCGATAACGCCTCAACGGGATCGAGCCGTGGGCTGAGCGGCTACCGACGCACAGCACCGGCCACAGTGCACCCCCCAGTGCAGGTGTGGCGGTTTCCCTGCGCGAAGTCTCCCGTTGCAGTGGTTCAGCGAACCACGAGTCCAGAATATCCGAATTTCACAGATGGCTCGGAGGCTGTGAAGAATCAAAGAACCGCTTTACCTACACGGGTACCCCCGCCCTTCGCGGGTGCGAGCGGTCCGAACGTCAAGAACCCCGCTGTGACTAGGGGAAACGCGGAAAGTAAATGATATCCCTACTATTTACCTCTGCGAATCGCCATATTTCTCGAGCCAAGCCGATGCACTTGTGGGCCCTAGAGGGGACAATACTTTCCGTGGACTGCGGCGATGCGCTTCGCGCCCGCGAGAGCGGGTCAGGCCACCCCGGTGTTGAACACGAGCCCCAGCAGGTAGGTGGCCACGGCCGCGCCGTAACCGATGCCCAGCTGCCGCAGGCCCCGCTTGAGCGGGGAGGCACCGGAGAGCAGACCCACGAAGCCCCCCGTGACCAGCAGGGCCATTCCCACGAGGACCATGGCCACGACCATGGCCACTCCGCCCGTGAGCCCGAAGATGTAGGGCAGGATCGGGATGATCGCTCCCGAGGCGAAGAAGCAGAAGCTGGACGCCGCCGCGCCCAGGTCCGTGCCGAGGGCCTCGTGCTCGCCGGAGCCCGCGGCGTCGTCGTCGCTCTCCTGTCCAGGGTCCGCGGCACGGCGGGCCTTCTCGTCCTGGAACGAGAGTGAGGGGTCGCAGTCGCAGTCGTAGTGGCCGAGTCGCTCCGCGGCACGGTGCTCCGCGGCCTCCTCGCTCATGCCGCGGGCCCGGTAGATGAGGGTGAGCTCGTTCTCGTCCAGGTCCAGGGACGGGGCGACCCGGAGGGTCACCTGGGTGGGCTGCGAGGCGCCCAGCAGCTCGCGCTGGGAGCGCACGGACACGTATTCGCCCGCCCCCATGGACAGCGCGCCCGCGAGCAGCCCCGCGATGCCCGAGAAGAGCACCATCGAGCTGGACGTGCCGGTGGCCCCCACGCCCATGACGAGTGCGAGGTTGGACACCAGGCCGTCGTTGGCGCCGAACACCGCGGCGCGGAAGTTCCCCGAGAGCCGGGTGCGGCCGTCGGTGGCCAGCGCCCGGATGATCTCCTCGTGCACGGCCTCGTCCGCGGCCATGGCCGCGGTGGCGTCGGGGTCCTCCCGGTATGGGGAGCGGGACTCGGCGCGCTGCAGCAGCGCCAGGACGAAGACCGAGCTGACGTGCTTGGCCAGGAACATCAGGATGCGCGCCTCCAGGCCGGGGCGGACGGTGCGCTGCGCGTGGGGTCCCAGGAGCCGGCGCCAGTGCTCCGCGTGGCGCCCCTCGCCCTCGGCCACCTGGTGCAGGATCTCCGCGTGGCGCCCGGTGCTGTGGCGGGCCAGGTGCTCGTAGGTCTGCGCCTCGGCAAGCTCGTCCGCGAGGTAGTGGCGCCACCTGCGGATCTGGGCGGGGGTCGGTTCGGCGGTTCCGGGCACGGGGGAGTGCGTGCTGGTGGGCTCAGGCATGTCTCCGGATCATACGCACGAGCCGTCACGGGTGATTTCGGGGCCCCGAAGCTCGGGTCGAGACGCGCGCCGTGGCCGCCACCGGCACCACGGGCCCGGTTCCCCTGATCACGCGCGCCGGGGAGCCGGGGCGCCGGACCCACGCTCTGGCTGAAGTGCCAACTCGCCGTGTGGTGCCGGTGGTGCGGCGCTCAGGGCTCCACGAGCGAGCGGATGTCCTGCGCGTCGAGGCTCGCGGAGAACACGCGGTCGTCGTCGAGCACCGCGGAGAAGAGGTCCGCCTTGCGGGTCTTCAGCTCCATGACCTTCTCCTCGATGGTGCCCTGCGCCACCATGCGGTAGACCATGACCTTCTGGGTCTGCCCGATCCGGTGGGTGCGGTCCACGGCCTGGTTCTCGGCGGCGGGGTTCCACCACGGGTCCAGGAGGAAGCAGTAGTCGGCCTCCGTGAGGTTGATGCCGAAGCCACCGGCCTTGAGGCTCACCAGGAACACGGGGGCCTTTCCGCTGCGGAACGTGTCCAGGGCCGCGGCGCGGTCCCGGGTGCTGCCGTCCAGGTAGGCGTAGGCGATCCCGGCCTCGTCCAGCCGCCGGGCCACGATCTTCAGGAAGCTCGTGAACTGGCTGAACACCAGGGGGCGGTGGCCCTCCTGCAGCAGCTGGGGGAGCTGCTCGAAGAGGACGTCCAGCTTGGAGGAGGCCGCGGTGGACTCGGGGTCCACCAGGGCGGGGTCCAGGGCGAGCATGCGCAGCGTGGTGAGGGACTGGAAGATCGTGAAGCGGTTCCTGTCGAAGTCGCGCAGCAGCCCCAGGATCTTGGCGCGCTCGCGCTGCAGCCGACGGTCGTACGCGGCTCGGTGCTCGGGGTTGAGCCCCACGGCCAGCACGTGCTCGAGCTTGGGTGGCAGCTGCAGGTCCACGTCCGCCTTGGAGCGGCGCAGCATGAACGGCCTCATGCGGGAGCGCAGCCGGGCCAGGGCGTCCGAGTCCATCGCACGTTCGATGGGCCGCTGGTAGTGCTCGGTGAAGCGCTTCTTGGACGGGAACAGCCCCGGTGCGGTCAGGGACAGCAGAGACCACAGCTCCGTAAGGCTGTTCTCCATGGGGGTGCCGGTGATGGCCAGGCGGGTGCGGGCCCTCAGGTTCTTCACGGCGCGGTAGGCCTTGGTCCGCGGGTTCTTCACGAACTGCGCCTCGTCCATGACCACGCCGGCCCACTCGACGCCGCGGTAGGCATCCGCGTCGAGACGGAGCAGGGCGTAGGAGGTCAGCACCACGTGCGAGTCCCGCGCGGCGTCGGCCACGGAGTCCTTGGTGCTGGTCAGCACGGTGGTCCGCAGCGACGGCGCGAAGCGCGTGAGCTCGGCCGACCAGTTGGCCACCACGGAGGTGGGGGCGATCACCAGGAACGGTGGCAGCCGGGGGTCGCGGGCCGCGGCGCGCAGCATGGCGGCGATGGTCTGCACGGTCTTGCCCAGCCCCATGTCGTCCGCGAGGATCCCGCCGAGGTCGTGCTCCCACAGGAAGCTCAGCCACCGGAACCCCTCGTACTGGTAGGGGCGCAGGGTGGCCCGCAGGGCCTCGGGCACGGAGGGCGACGGGATCTCGTCCAGGTGCGCCAGCGCGCGGACGCCCGTGCGCCACTGCTCCGCCTGCTGCGTGTCCGTGGCGAGGTCCTCGAACTGCTCCCAGAGGCTGGTCTGGTACCGGTTCAGGGCCAGGGGCGCGCTCTTGTCCTCCTGCAGGGTGCGGGCCTCGGCGATCAGCTCGCGCAGCCGGACGAACTCCGGGCGGTCCAGGGAGAACCAGGACCCGTCCCGCAGCAGCATCACGTCCTGGCCGCGGTCCAGGGCCTGGAAGATCTCCGAGAAGGGCAGGTAGTGCTCACCCACCTTCACGGTGACTCCCAGCCCGAACCAGTCGTGGTGCTCGGTGGGGGCGGTGGAGACGGTGATCTCGGTGGGCTCGGAGACCTCTCGGTAGGCGGGGGCACCACCGGTCTCCTCGATCCGCAGGTCCGGGATGCCGCGCAGCCGCGGCAGCCACTCCCGCAGCAGCGTGAGGGCGTCCTGGGCGGCGTAGGAGCTGCGTTTGACGTCCAGCTCCGGGACACGGCGGTGCACGGCCTGGACCATGGAGGACTCCCAGCGGGACTCCCGCGCCACGACCTCGTCCCCGAGCGGGTCCAGGGGCCGGAACGGCAGGCGCACGCGCTCCCTGCCCTTCTGGTACTCCCACTCCCACTCCACGCGCTCGGTGAGGTCGTCGTGGTGGACGGTCAGCACGAGCTCGGGATCTGCCACCTGCGGCAGCACCAGGGAGTCCTCCCCGGCGGTCACGTGCATGCTCTGGTGCAGCCGGGGGAAGTACGTCTCGAAGAACTCCTCCACCCCGTCCTGCGGGACCGTGAGGTCCTCCGCACGGTCCAGGAAGGAGCGCTGCTGCTGGTTGAGGCGGGTCCCCAGGGCCACCAGGTGCAGGGGGAAGCGGTTGAGGTCCTCGGCGTCCTCGAGCGCCGCAGGGGAGGCCTCGGGGTAGAACAGCCCGTGACCGGGCTGACCGATGATGTGGGCCCAGCGCAGGGGCACCTCGTGCTCGCCCACGATCAGCTGCGGGCGCAGGCTCAGCTCCCCGTGCTCGCCCGGGTCCACCCGCACCTCGAAGCGCCCCTCGTGCTCCAGCACCACGGGGGCTCCCGAGCCGCGGGACACGAGGGGGATGCCCAGGGCGTCGGCGCGCGACAGGATGGGCCACAGCAGGGGAGAGGTGTAGCGCTCCACGTGCAGCTGGTGGCGTTCGGCGGCGTAGCTGCCCCGGTGGGACTCGGACAGGGCGCGCAGCTCCTCGAACCAGTCCAGCTGCTCGGGGCCCAGCCGTCCCGCGCGGACGTGGGAGGCCAGGTTCCCCCAGTCGATGCCGCTCTGCACCCAGCCGCGGCGCCCGCGCAGCACGGGCCGCGCGGTCAGTGCGAGGGGCAGTTCCCCGAGTGAGCTCCGCCACGCCCTGGGGGCGCGGTTCTGCACGCGGGAGAGGTCCAGTTCGAGTGCGACGCCCGGGGCGTCGTCGGGGTCGGAGACCACGCGCTCCGAGGCGGTGCCGGGGACGATGCGGGAGAGTTCGCTGCGCCAGTCCGGGCCCCCACCCGGCATGCGGGCATCGGGGAACTGCGCGGCGTCACTCATGCGCACTACGGTACCGCCCGGTACGGACACGGCTGCGCGAGGGCCCGCGCGGAGGCGGCCCGGCGGCGTCGTGGGAATCTCCGCCCGGGCCCCCGTGGGACGGCACGGCCCGGACTCCTATACTCGAGGTGACTGTGACGACTGAAGCGCCCACGGCGCAGACGGAGGATTTGTGGCTGACGCTGCCGGTTTCCGCACGGGAGACCACGCGATTGCATCCGGACCCCAGGAAGTCGAGTACCTGCGCTGGAACGACGCCGTGGCGCGTGCGTTCTTCGGCCCCCGCGCGGCGGGGGAGCTCGTCCAGCTGGACCTGGACGAGAAGATGCTCGAGCAGATCGGTTCCGAATTCGGCCTGGACGGGCCGTCCACCCTGCGGGCGCTCGCGGACTCCGTGACGCCGCTGCTGGTCACGGACGGCTCCCGCCGCTCGATGTTCGACGCGTTCAACAAGCTCACCGAGGTCTGGTACCGGATGTCCCGGCGCCAGCTCGAGGACCTCACGAAGATTGGCCCGCCGCCGATCGTGGCGCTGCTGGCCCTGCTGTCCCTCGCGGGACGGCACATGTCCGCGCTCGCGGCCCGCACGGGCAAGAAGTCCGTGTCCACGTTCTACCTCCCGCTCGCGGTGCTGCTGCAGGCGGGGCAGGACAACGCCAAGGCCCTGGAGTCCTCGGTGCGCAAGGACTCGGAGACCTACTGGGACGCCCTGCGCTACTGGCTCGAGGCCTTCGACGGGCAGCTGGGCCTGCCCTCCGCGTACGCCGTGAACCACCGGCCCGTGGGCCTGGCGCTGTCCCAGACGCTGTTCGGCCCCTCGGAGCTGCGCCAGCTGCACCAGATGTTCGAGGACCTGGAGCTCACCACGGCGCAGGGCATGAGCGCGCAGGAACTCGGGATCTACATCGACTTCTGGCTGGACATCGCGGACACGGACGCCTCCAAGTCCATGCGCAGCATCTGGTCCAACCCGCTCACCCGCGACCCTGCGCTGCAGGTGGCACTCGCCCAGCTCGCCGCGTGGGAGTCCTCCCCGGACGACGACGCCGCCGCGGCCACCCGAGGCTCACGGCACCTGGGCTCGCGCAGCCCGGGCCTGTCCCTCACGGACGGCACGGACTACGTGGGCAACCCGGTCTACGAGCTGGGCTTCGTGGTGCCCAAGCGGCTGGTCCCCGGCCGTGAGGTGGACCTGGCCACCACCGCCGGCCCGCGGACCATGTTCCTGAACTACATCGGGGACGCGTTCCTGGGGATCTCCGCCTACAGCGCCCGCATGACCAGCGACACCCTGCTCTCGGGCCAGCTGACCGTGACCGCGGGGGAGCTCACGCTCACCCGCAACCCGCGGCCCGTGGTGGTCTTCGCCAAGGACGCGTACTCGGACACCTTCCTGTCCGTGGACCACGTCCCCACGGCGTGGCCGTGCCGGATCATGGTCCGCAACGAGCCCGAGTGGGTCGAGCAGGTCCGTGCCATCCTGGACGATTCCGCCTCCCCGGACTACCGCGTGGTGGGGCCGGGGGAGAACGGCGTGGCCGAGGGCTGGGTGCTCTTCGACGACGTCCAGGTGCTGCGCGCGGGCGATCCCGCGCTCACGGTCAACGACAACTTCTCCGCCCTGGTGCCCCGCCTGGTGCCGGCCATGACGCTGTCCGGCGGGCTGCGCATCCCGGGGGACGTGGAGCGGTTCTCGGCGCTGCGCCCGCCGCAGCTCACCGTGACCTCCGACAGCGACGACCCCCTGAGCGTGGAGTGCGAGTGGCGCAACCCGCACTCGTTCAAGCTCACGAGCACCAAGCTGACCGCACCGCGCGTGCCCCCGTTCCAGGTGAGCCTGGGCGCCACCGAGCTGGCCACCGAGCACGGTCACCTCAAGCCCAACGACTACACCCTGGTGCTGCGCTCCGGGCGCACCGTCAAGCAGCGGCTCGAGTTCCGGGTCCGGGACAGCTCCTACTACATCACGCAGCGCTCCCTGGGCTACGAGGGTGAGATGGTGCACGTGGCCGAGGAGACCCTGTGGCCCGTCACCGCCGTCACCCGGGACGAGATCCCGGACGAGTACGTCCAGGGCTCGTTCGACAACATGACCCCCCACGAGGCCGAGCTGCCGGAGGCCGAGGTGCCCGAGGTCGCGGGCTGGGAGTCCGCGGAGGGGCAGATGTTCCCCGAGCGCAGCAACGAGCTGCCCACCGCACCAGACGTCTCCTGCATGGTCACGGGCAAGCACAAGGTGATCCTGCCGCCCATGGACCCCAAGGCCAAGGCGCCCTGGGTGTTCGGGCGGTGCACGTTCTGCGGGCTCACCAAGCGCTACCCCGGCCGCCTCACCAAGCTTTCGGCGGTGGGGCAAACCGGTTCGGTGGAGGCCCTGCAGTTCATCGGCCCCGAGGAGGGGGAGTACCCCGGTTCGTGGGCACCCTTCAAGGACATGCTCACGTTCCTGGGCGGCGGCAAGCGCTCGAGCCTGTCGATCGTGGCGCGCCAGCTGGAGGACTCCGAGAGGTTCGAGGAGTGGTTCGTGGGCCACCTCCAGGCCCTGGGGTTCCTGGAGACCATCCGGGACGAGAACTGGACGGTGCGCCGCTGGCAGGTCTGCTCCCCGGCACTGACCCAGCTGGTGGACGGCTCCGTGCTGCTCACGGGCGGGTGGAAGGCCGAGCAGGAGGAGGCCGTGACCCGCGCCGTGGCGGCCCAGGGCGGTGAGGTGGTCGTGCTCTCGCCCGAGGACCACGCCACCACCATGCTGGTGGACGTGGACCTCGACTCCCTGGGCCGGATGCTGCCCGAAGGGATGTGCGACGTGGTGTACGACGCCGGGCCGGTCATGCTCGACACCCTCCCGCCGCTGTCCTCGGTGGTGGCCGGGCTGCCGCTGCGCGAGATGCAGTACAACGGGGTGGCGGAGAAGTTCGTGCCCGCAGACGCCACGTGGGAGGCCACGGAGGACCGCAACACCCCCGGGCTGTACCGGATCAACCACCACCACAAGACGCGCTACGTGTTCCGCACGGCGGAGGACGTGGAGTCCGGCCACGGCCGGCAGGTGTCCTCGGGGCTGGGCAAGCACCTGGCCGCTCGGGAGCTGGGGACCGCCCTGGTCAGCCACGACCCCGAGCTGCGGCTGCTCTCCGTTCCGATCGGAGCCGCCCTGCCGGGGCTGTACGCCCGCGCCGCGGTGCTGTGCTCCGGTCTGCTGCCCACGCTCGTGGACGAGGACTTCTCCCTGAACTACGGGGACGTCTCCGAGGAGTTCGCGAGCGCGCTCGTGGCCAAGCTGCTCGGATGACGGAGACCGGGCGGGGCGCGGATGTGCCCTCGCCCGAGGCCTGTCCTAAGGTGGGAGGGCCGAAAATTTGCTACTTATCGGTAACACGACGCATCGACCCCGGGTCGCCCAACGTCCGACCCAGACGTGAGTTCGTTCCCATGAGTGAGTCCTCGACCCCGCCCTCGTCCGCAGCCGGCGCCACGCCGGTCACCTCCGCAGCCAGCTCCGGCACCGCCCGGCTGCCCGTCAACTGGCGTGTCCTGATCGCGGCGGCCGTGGTCATCATCGGCCTGTCCGCGTGGGCCATTGCCGCCCCTGAGCAGGCCGACGCCGTGATCGGCGGCGTCGTGGCGTGGGTGGCCTCCAACCTGGGATGGTTCTACATCCTCACCGCCACGGTCGTGATCGGCTTCGTGATCATGGTGGCCGCGAGCCGCGGCGGCAAAGTCCGCATGGGCCCCGACCACGCGCGGCCGCAGTTCAACATGTTCACGTGGACCGCGATGCTCTTCGCCGCGGGCATCGGCGTGGACCTCATGTTCTTCTCGGTCTCCGAGCCCGTCAGCCAGTACTTCGCGCCGCCCTCGGGGGAGGGAGAGAGCCTGGAGGCGGCACGGCAGGCGGTCGTGTGGACCCTGTTCCACTACGGCATCACCGGCTGGGCCATGTACGCCCTGATGGGCATGGCCTTCGGCTACTTCGCGTACCGCTTCGGCATGCCGCTCAGCATCCGCTCGGCGCTCTACCCGATCCTGGGCAAGCGCATCCACGGCGTGGCCGGCGACGCCGTGGACACCGCCGCGCTGCTGGGCACCGTCTTCGGCGTGGCCACCTCCCTGGGAATCGGCGTGGTGCAGCTGAACTACGGGCTGAAGTCCCTGTTCGGCGTTCCCGAGAACCTCGCCGTGCAGACGGCCCTGATCGCGGTGGGCGTGGGCATGGCCGTGGTCTCGTGCGTGTCCGGCGTGGACAAGGGGATCCGGCGGCTGTCCGAGCTGAACATCGTGCTGGCGATCGGGCTCATGCTCTACGTCCTGCTCGCGGGCCGCACGTCGTTCCTGCTGGACGCCATCGTGATGAACGTGGGGGACTTCATCTCCAGCTTCCCGGGAATGACCCTGGACACGTTCGCCTACGAGGCGCCGCAGGAGTGGATGAGCGCCTGGACGCTGTTCTTCTGGGCGTGGTGGATCGCGTGGGCGCCCTTCGTGGGGCTGTTCCTGGCCCGGATCTCCCGCGGCCGCACCCTGCGCCAGTTCGTGGTGGGCACCATGACCGTGCCGTTCACCTTCATCCTGCTGTGGATCTCGATCTTCGGGAACTCGGCACTGGACCTCGTGGTGGGCGGCAACACGGAGTTCGGCGAGGTGGCCATGAACACCCCGGAGCGCGCGTTCTACTCGCTGCTGGAGCAGTACCCCGGTGCCACGATCGCCGCCTCGATCGCCACCTTCACGGGCCTGCTCTTCTACGTGACGTCCGCGGACTCCGGGGCGCTCGTGATGAGCAACTTCACGTCCCGCATCGACGACCCCAACCAGGACGGCCCCAAGTGGCTGCGGGTGTTCTGGGCCGTGGGCACGGGTGTGCTGACCCTGGCCATGCTCCTGGTGGGCGGTGTGACCACGCTGCAGAACGCCACCCTGATCATGGGCCTGCCGTTCTCCGTGGTGATGTACCTGATCATGGTGGGGCTGTGGCGGGCCCTGCGCGTTGAGGTCAGCACCGCCGAGTCCGGTGCGGTGGCCAGCCGCTCGGCCGTGGCCGGGCGCACCGGCCGGGACACGCACTGGCGGGCACGGCTGTCCCGGCTGGGCAGCTATCCCGGCGCCCGCGCCGCCCAGCGCTACGTCAAGGACGTGGCCGCTCCCGCGCTGGACACGCTCGCCGCGGAGCTGCGCGGGTCCGGGGCTGCGGTCACCGTGGTCACCGACCCGGTCGAGGAGAACCCGTCCCTTCAGCAGGTGTGCCTGTCGGTGGACCTGGCCCCGGAGCGGGACTTCGTCTACCGGGTGCACCCGGTGGCGTTCCCCACCCCCGGCTTCGGCGGGTTCCGCACCAATCCGGACTCGGACCGCTACTACCGCCTGGAGGTCTTCACGGCCACGGGCTCCCTGGGCTACGACGTCCTGGGCTACACCGCCGAGCAGCTCATCAACGACGCACTGGACTGCTACGAGCGTCACCTGGAATTCATCCGGCTCAACCACGAGCACCCGGGCAGCACCCAGATCGGCCTTCCCTCGGCCGAGACCGGTGCCCCGGTGAACAGCTCCCCGACCAAGGAGGACAACGCATGAGCACCACCCTGTACATCGACGGCCGGTGGGTCCCCGCCCAGCAGGGCGGCACCCGCACGATCACGTGCCCCGCGGACGGCACCGAGGTGGCCGTCGTCGCCGAGGCCACCCGCGAGGACACCGAGCGCGCGATCGCCGCGGCCCGCGTGGCCTTCGACGACGGCCGCTGGTCCGGCGTGCCCGCACCTGAGCGCGGACAGTTCCTGCTGCGCGTGGCCACCCGGCTGCGAGAGCGCGCGGACGAGTTCGCCCGGGCCGAGTCCCTCGACACCGGCAAGCGGATCGAGGAGTCTCAGCAGGACATGGTGGACATCGCCAACTGCTTCGACCACTTTGGCAGGATCGCCGCGGACGACGCCGGACGCGTCGTCGACGCCGGGGACCCGGACGTGGTGAGCCGCGTGGTCCACGAGCCCGTGGGCGTGTGCGGTCTCATCACCCCGTGGAACTATCCCCTGCTGCAGGCGGCGTGGAAGATCGCGCCGGCGCTCGCGGCGGGCAACACCTTTGTGCTCAAGCCCGCGGAGCTCACCCCGCACACCGCGATCCTCATGATGCAGGTGCTCGAGGAGCTCGAGCTGCCGGCGGGCGTGGCCAACCTCGTGCTGGGCGCCGGAGCGGAGGCGGGCGCGCCGCTGTCCTCGGACCCCCGCGTGGATCTCGTGTCCTTCACCGGCGGTCTCGTCACGGGCCGCGTGATCGCCCGCGAGGCCGCGGCCACCGTCAAGAAGGTGGCCCTGGAGCTGGGCGGGAAGAACCCCAACGTGGTCTTCGCGGACGCGGACTACGACGCCGCCCTGGACAACGCCCTGAACGCGGCGTTCGTGCACTCGGGGCAGGTGTGCTCCGCGGGGGCGCGCTTGGTGGTCGAGGAGTCCATCGCGGAGCGCTTCGTGGACGACCTCGTGGCGCGTGCCGAGGGCATCCGACTGGGCGGCCCGTTCGACGAGAAGGCCGAGACCGGCGCGCTGATCTCCGCCGCGCACCGTGACAAGGTGCACGCCTACGTGGAGCACGCCCGGGAACAGGGCGCGCGGGTCCGCTGCGGTGGCCGCTTTGCCGAGGGCCCCTCCGCGGACGGCTCCCTGCAGCTGGAGGACGGTTTCTTCTACCTGCCCACGGTGATCGACCAGTGCACCCCGGACATGGACTGCGTGCACGACGAGGCCTTCGGCCCCACCGTGACCGTGGAGACCTTCCGGACCGAGGAGGAGGCCGTGGCGATCGCCAACGACACCCACTACGGCCTGGCCGGCGCCGTGTGGACCCAGGACGCCGGGAAGTCCCAGCGCGTGGCCGGGAAACTGCGCCACGGCACCGTGTGGATCAACGACTTCCACCCCTACCTGCCCCAGGCGGAGTGGGGCGGCATGAAGCAGTCCGGCGTGGGCCGCGAGCTCGGCCACGACGGGCTGGGGGAGTACCAGGAGACCAAGCACGTCTACCAGAACGTCCGCCCCGCCGTCACCGGCTGGTTCGCGCAGCACTGAGCGCACCGCGGGGTCCACCGGGGCACGACGCCGCCACGGCGCAGGCGCGCACGCACGGAACCTCGGCGCGCTGAGCCGCCCGCTGGGCGGTCTCGCGCCCCCGAACACCTCACCGGCACCGACGCCGCGGTCCCGCACCGCGGCGTCGGGCACCCACCGAAGGGAGAAGGCATGACCGAGAAGAACACCATCGCCGAGTACGACTACGTGGTCGTGGGAGCAGGATCCGCAGGGGCGGTCGTCGCCGCCCGCCTGAGCGAGGACCCGGACGTCACCGTGGCCCTGCTCGAGGCCGGCGACCACGACGCCGGGTACCCGGAGGTCCTGCAGCTCAACCGCTGGATGGAGCTGCTGGAGTCCGGCCACGACTGGGACTACCCGCTGGAGGAGCAGGAGAACGGCAACTCCTTCATGCGCATGGCCCGTGCCAAGGTGCTGGGCGGGTGCTCGTCCCACAACTCGTGCATCGCGTTCTGGGCGCCGTCCGAGGACCTGGACGAGTGGGAGACGAAGCACGGGGCGGAGGGCTGGAACTCCGAGCTGGCGTTCCGGCTGTACCAGAAGCTCGAGAACAACGAGGACCCGGGCGCCCACCACGGCCACGACGGGCCCGTGCGGCTGCGCAACGTGCCCCCGGCGGATCCGAGCGGCGTCGCCCTGCTGGACGCCGCCGAGCAGGCCGGGATCCCCCGCGCGGACTTCAACACCGGCAAGACCGTGACCCAGGGAGCCAACTTCTTCCAGATCAGCGCCCGGGAGGACGGCACCCGCTCCTCCTCCTCCGTGAGCTACCTGCACCCCGCGCAGGACCGGGAGAACCTCACGATCCTCACCGGCACGCAGGTCAAGCGCGTGCTGTTCGACGAGGACCGCCGTGCGACCGGCGTGGAGGTCACCGACAATGCGTTCGGCAAGGCGCACACCATTTCCGCGCGCCGCGAGGTGGTCGTCTCCGCCGGGGCGATCGACACCCCCAAGCTGCTCATGCTCTCCGGCATCGGCCCCGCCGAGCACCTGGCCGAGGTGGGCGTGGACGTCCTGGTGGACTCCCCGGGCGTGGGCTCGCACCTGCAGGACCACCCGGAGGCGGTGATCCAGTGGGAGGCGAAGAAGCCCATGGTGGAGGACTCCACCCAGTGGTGGGAGATCGGCGTCTTCGACCAGGTGGACGAGGGCCTGGACCGTCCGGACCTGATGATGCACTACGGCAGCGTGAACTTCGACATGCACACCTACCGGCAGGGCTACCCCACAGCGGACAACGCGTTCTGCCTGACCCCGAACGTCACGCACGCCCGCTCCCGCGGCACCGTGCGGCTGCGCACCCGGGACTTCCGCGACAAGCCCCGCGTGGATCCCCGCTACTTCACGGATCCCGAGGGCTACGACATGCGGATCATGACGGCGGGCATCCGCCGGGCCCGCGAGATCGTGGCGCAGCAGGGCATGTCCGAATGGGCCGGGAAGGAGCTCTTCCCGGGCGAGGACGTGCAGAGCGACGAGGAGATCGCGGACTACATCCGCCGCACCCACAACACGGTGTACCACCCCGCGGGCTCGTGCCGCATGGGCCCGGTGGAGGACGCGGACTCGCCGCTGGACCCCCAGCTGCGGGTCAAGGGCGTCACCGGGCTGCGTGTGGCGGACGCCTCCGTGATGCCGGAGCTCGTGACCGTGAACCCCAACATCACGGTCTACATGATCGGTGAGCGCGCCGCCGAGCTGATCGCCGAGGAGCGGCAGGGCACAGGGCGCTGATCCGCCCGCTCCCTGACACGATCTGGGGCCCGGCACCGTGCGCGGTTCGCGCGTGGTGCCGGGCCCCAGTGGTGATCGAGTGCCGGTGCTGTTCAGGTGGCAACGGTCCGCCGGAGCGCCCTTGCCCCGGTGGGAGTGGCTCAGGCCGGCAGCGGCTCCAGCTTGAAGAAGGGCATGCCTCCGGTCACCCGGGAGGCTCCCGGCACGAGGAGGCGACGGTACTTGGCGCACCACTGGCCCCGGCCGCGCGTGTGCTGGGTGGCGAGCGCGAGCTCACGGACGTCCTCGGTGCGGAAGGATCGCTCGTGTCCGTCCGCCCCGGTGAGGGAGACGAGCTGGTGGGCGACGTCTGCGCGGACGGTGACGTCCACCCACTGCTCGCGGGACTCGGTCCCGGCGTCGGTGCCGTGCGATGGTCGCTGTGCTGTGCTGTTCATGGTGTGTGGCCTTCTGTGCTTTCTGGCTGCTTGCCGGAGCCACGCGTGTGACCCGGCCTCTTCGTCATCCAATCCACCCCTGGACCGAGGGTTGGCGTGCGCCGAGTTGGAGCTCGGGGTGCGTAGGGGCGTGTCCGCCCTCGCGCAGGCGCATCTCGTGAAGATGGTTCGAGCGTAGCCAGGCGGTCCGGGCGCGAGCCAGGGACCGGCCGGGAATGTCATCAAAACTTAACCAAGGCACCCCGTGAGACCCGGATCACGGGGTGTCGGGATACAGATGTGGTCGACATCACCGCAATCGCGGTCCGGGAGGGGTCGGCGAGGCGCACGTGCGGCACCGAGAAGCATCTGCCGTGCGCTGGGGATGCTCACGGGGAACCCGCGGATCCCGTCCGCTCGAGGCTGGATCCGGCACGTGCCCGGAGACGGCGGGCGTTGACCGTGCGGGCCCGTTCGTAGTGCTCGACCAGCTGGTCGCACACCCCGGTCCACGTGCGCGGCTGGACCGTGCGGTGGGCGGTGCGGGCGAACGCGAGGCGCTTGGCGTCGTCGCCCACGAGGTCCCGGACGCGCTCGCGCAGCTGCTCGGTGTCCCCGGGGCGGTAGAGCCACCCGGTGCGGGAGGAGTCCACGAGGTCCAGGGGACCGCCGCGGCCCACGGCCACCACGGGCACGCCGGAGGCCATGGCCTCCTGGATGGTCTGGCAGAAGGTCTCGTGCTCGCCCGGGTGGACGAACACGTCCAGGGAGGCCATGGCGGTGGCGAGCTCCGTGCCCGTGAGAAATCCCTCGAAGTGGGCGTTGGGCAGCAGCGCCCGCAGGGACTCCTTCTCGGGGCCCGAGCCGATGACGACCACGCGGGTGTCCGGCAGCGAGTCCAGCACCACCAGGTCCGAGACCTGCTTCTCCGGGGCGAGCCGGCCCACGTAGCCCACGAGGCGCCGGCCGCCGCCCACGCGCTCCCGCCACGCGTGGTCCCGCAGCTCGGGACGGAAGCGGGCCGTGTCCACGCCGCGGCGCCACATGTGCACCCGCTGGACCCCGTGCTCGTGGAGCGCGGCAATGGATGCCGTGGAGGGCGCCAGGGTGAGCGTGGCGGTGTTGTGCATGGTGCGCACGTGGGACCACATGGCCTTCTCCAGCACCGGGGCCCCGTAGCGGGCGGCGTAGCCGGGGACGTCCGTCTGGTACACGGCCACGCACGGAAGCCCGAGGCCGCTGGCGGCCTGGATGGCCTGCCAGCCCAGGATGAAGGGGGAGGCCACGTGCACGACGTCCGGCGCGAACCGGTTCAGGATGCGCTGCATGCGGGCGACGCTGCAGCTGGCCACACGGACCTCCGGGTACCCCGCCAGGGGCAGGGACGGGATGCGCTCGATGCGCACGCCGTCCACGTGGTCCACGGAGCCCAGGAAGAGGGTCTTCTCGTACGAGGGGGCAATCACCGTGGCCTCGTGGCCGCGGTCGCGGAGGTACTCCAGGACGCGGATGACGGAGTGGGTGACGCCGTTGACGTGGGGGAGGAACTGTTCGGCCACCAGTGCGATTCTCACGGTTCCCACGGTGGGGGCCGCGCCCCACCGCAGCGTCACCCCACGGTGGCCCGCGGGTGAAATCCGGGCGAACACCGCTGCCCTGGCGGACGGCGCGGGCGTGGGAGGATGGGAGGGATGAAACTTCCCTCTGTGCCCGGCGCCGTCTCGGGCGTACGCGACCGCTGGCGGGCCCGCGGCTCCTCCGCCGCCCAGGACCCGACCGAGCCCCGCCCCGGACGCGGGGACGACGGCATCCCCATGCCCCTCCCGCTGCAGGGGGTCATCGAACTCCTGGTGGTGGCCGCGGTGAGTCTGCTGCTGGGTGCCCTCCTGCTCGGCGCCGTCTGGGCCGCGGGCGGCTCGGACACCCTCGGTGCCGGGGGCAGCCTGCGGCTCGCGGGCCAGGTGTGGCTGCTGTCCCACGGGGCTCCGCTGTCCATCCAGGCCGTCGAGGGTCTGTCGCTCGCGGGTGGCACCGTCACGCTGGTGCCGCTGGGCCTCACCCTGATCCCGTTCGGCCTCTCGGTGGTTGCCGGACGACGGATCGCCCGGGCGTGCTGGCGCGGCCAGTTCCTGCTGCCGTTCGCCGCGGGCATGGTCGGCTACGCAGTGTTCGGCGCACTCGTGGGGCTGCTCAGCCGCACAGAGGAGGTCTCGGTGGACCTCGTGGCCGCGGCATTCTGCCCCCTCGTTCCCGTGGGGCTGGGAACCCTGGTGGGCGGCTGGAGCGTGTCCCGCTCCCTCGCGGCCGTCCTCGGAGCCGACGCCGCGTCCTGGCTGCAGCGCACGAGCCAGTACTCCCGGTGGGCCGGTTCCTACGTGTGGGCCGTGATCCGCGCGGGCTTCCTGGCCGCCGTGGCCGCCGTGGCGGGGGGTGCGCTGCTGCTCGCGGCGGCTCTCGCCTGGAACTGGGACGCCGTCATCGCCGTCTACCAGAACCTCGGCACGGATCCCGCGGGAGACACCGCCCTGACCGCGCTGCAGCTGGGGTACCTGCCCAACATGGTGGTCTGGGCGCTCGCCTGGGCCACGGGCGCGGGATTCTCCCTGGGGGCGGGGACCACCACGTCCCCGTTCCAGACCGTGCTCGGCCCCCTTCCCGAGGTGCCTGTGCTCGCGGCCGTGCCCACCGGCGACCCGTGGGCCTTTGCCCCGGGGGTGCTGGCCATTCCGGTGATCGCCGGTCTGCTCGCGGGCTGGTGGTTCTGCCGGGAGGGGGAGAACCACCTGGACGACTGGATGGCCATCCGCCTGCCCCTGCGCTGGATCACGTTCCTGCTCTCCACCGTGCTGACCGTCGTGTTCATCGCGGCGGTGGGCGCCGGGCTGGTCTCGGTGCTCGCGTGGCTGTCCCACGGCTCGCTGGGCATCGGCCGGCTCACGGACGTCGGCCCCCACGCCGGGTCCGTCTTCCTGTGGCTGGGCGCCGAGCTCGCGGTGGGCGCCGCCGTGGGCTACCTGCTCGGCCCCTGGCTGGAGCACGAGGGCTACCGCTCCCGGGCGCGGGCCACCGCGGACGACGACGCCGCCCCGGCCCCCGACGATCCGCACCGTTCAGGCACCCCGACCATGGACCCCATGGACCCCATGGACCCCACGGGTGCGGACGAAGCCGCCGAAGAGCCCGTGGACGCGCCCGCCGCAACCGGAGCACGACGCTGGCGCCTGGGGGGACGCGGGAACCAGGCGCAGCCCACCTCGCAGGACCACGCGGCGTCGGTCGCCACCGGCGGGGAGGACGCGGACCGTACCGCGGGACGCGCTCTCGACGGCCCCTCGGAGCCTCGTGGAGGGGGCCCCCGGCGGCCCGTGACCGCAACGGCGCCCCGAAAGCTGTCTGCCACGGCCGGTCGGTCCGGGGAGGAGCCACCACGTGCCGGGCGCCAAACCAGCGGGTCCACTGTGGTGTCGCGGGGATCTGAGACCGAGGACAGGCCCGCGGTGTCCGCGCGGGAGGAGGCCAAGCGGCGTCGTGCCGAGCGCCGCTCCGCCAAGCGCAAGGCCGCGCGGCTCGCCGCGATGGACCGGGAGAACGAGCGCTAGCTTCACCCAGGCAGGACCCGCGGCCCCGCCGGGCGCGTCAGGTCGAGGGTGTGCCGGACGGGGTGCCCGACGCCGCGCTCGACGGGGCGGCGGTGGGGGACCCGGTGCCGGTGCTCGTCGCGGACGGCGAGGGCGACGACGAGGTGGACGCGGACGGACCGGGCGAGGGCTGCTGCGTGGGGAAGCCGGTCTCCACGGGATCGCCCGAGAGGTGGCGCCACACGTTGTCGGTGAGCTGCTGCTGGCACTGGGACGTGGAGGACAGTGTGAGCGCCCGGTCCGTGCACTCCTGGAACGCCTCGGACGCCGGCCACACGAGCAGCCGGCTGCCGCCGCCGAAGGCGTTGAGCGTGCCCCACAGGATTGCGATGACCGACAGGGAGATCACCAGCGGCCGGACCGCGGAACCCCGCAGCCGCGCGAGGGCCACGACGCCCAGGACCGCACCCGCGACGGCCAGGACGATCCCGAGGACCGTGGCCCAGACGTCACCGCTCACGAAGGCGGAGGCCAGCACGGCCAGCCCGGCCGCGGTGGCGGCGAGCTTGACGCGCGCGGCGTCTGCGGCGGAACGGCCCGAGGGGTCGGGG
>NZ_JASDCY010000052.1:0-19232 GCF_030407675.1 Kocuria sp. APC 4018
GCGGGCATGGTGCACATCCTTCCAGGCCGCCCAGTGGGCAAGCCAGATCAGAGGTCACCTATCGGTGCGGCAGTCCCCAGGATCGAGCCGGTCACCTGGGACGTCACGGACCCACTCCCTCCAATCTGCGCTGCGGACGGTCAGGAGCCAAAGACGAGGCTCTTGATGTGCTCGATGATGTCGTGCAGCTCGTCGTAGTCGCGGATCGCGGGGTCGGCGACCACGAGGTTCCAGACGGTGGCGATGCCGGCGAGGATGGCGAACAGCACGACGCCGATGATCAGGCCGGTGACGGCGGTGCCGTCGCCGCGGGTCGCTCCGCGCAGCCCGGACCAGGCGACGATGATCGCCGCGCCGGCGAGCATGGCCGGCAAGAACCCGACGTACGGGATGAGGATCAGCAGCGGTGCGGAGAGGAATGCCGCCGCGCACAGCACGAGCGCGATGACCCCTTTCCCGGCTGCGGACTTGCCCGTCGGGGGCTGGTTGTTCTGGATGACGTGGACGGGGGCCTGCTGGCCGGGATTCTCGGACATGAGAGTTCTCCTTCTCGCGCGGTGGGGGTCAGATGCGGGTGTCGCGGCGGTTGAGCACCCAGGTGGTGAGGGCGATGAGGACGATGGTGAGGACGCCGCCGGCGGTGAGGATCACGGCGACGTCTCCGCCGGTGATGGTGCCGTCGTCGACGAAGAAGCCGGTGCCCAGCAGCGCGGTGCGGGTGGCGACGCCGTAGGGCGAGATCAGGGCGGCGTTGCCGACCGCCATCAGCGCGGCGGTCGAGACGCCGGAGGCGACCAGGGCGACGGCGACGGGCGCGGCGAAGGACCACAGGAACATCGACAGCGCCGATTGGATCGCTGCGGCCGGGATCGTGGCCAGGGCCAGGAGCCCGGTGACGGCGAAGTACTCGCCCGGGAGCATCCCGGGCAGCCCGAACGCGCCCTTGCCGATGACAATGACGAAGACCAAGAGGACGACCTGCATGATCGCGGTGAGCCCGGCGACGACTGCGGTCTTGGCGGTGACGATGCGCAGCGAACTGGTCGGGCCGCTCATCAGGGCGTTCCAGTTGCTGCCCCGGTGCTCGACCCGCCAGACCAGGGATCCGAGGATCGCGATGCCGATCGCCAGCGGGAACAGCCCGTAGAAGCCGACGGACTGCAGCCACACGGTGTCCCAGCCGTCCTCGGGGGCGGTGCCGTCGGCGAGCTGGGTGGCGGCACCGGCGAGGACGAGCACCACGGGCAGCAGCACGACGATCGGCCAGGCCAGGGAGCGCTTGAGCTTGATGAGTTCGGCGGACAGTGCGCTCATGTCAGGCCTCCTGATGGTCGAAGCGGACGGTGGAGACGGTGAACAGCACCGCGACGACCACGGCCAGGACGGCGATGCTCGGGTACGCGATCGGCAGGGCCTGGATCGCATCGCCTTCGTAGCCGGCGGCGCGGGCGAGGGCGTAGTAGCCCCACGGGGTGACGTGCGCGGCGGCGACCGGAAGGCCCTGGGAGAACACCGCGAGGATGCAGCCGAGCACTCCGATGCCGAGGGCGACGAGCTGGTTCTCGACCTTCGCCGACAGCAGGATGTGCAGCGCCAAGACGGCCAGGTTGACCACGAGCATGCAGAGCGTGAACCCGGCCCAGTGCCCGAGCGGGGCCGGTGGCAGGATGCCGGCCAGCAGTTTCCCGAAGGCCAGCACGATCAGGCTGGTGCCCAGGGTCACCGCGGCGACGATCACGCCGAGGGCTGCGAGCTTGGCCCGGCACACCCCGCCCGGGGTGATCCCGGAGGTCGACTGCAGCAGCCACCCGTTGCCCTGGTGCTCGATGTCGGTCTGCCGGGAGGCGAGCACCGCCAGTAGCAGCGGGGACAACAGCGGGATGCCGAGCGAAATGCCGGCCAGCAGCGCGTTCCACGCCTGAGGCGTGGCGGGGTCGAAGTCCGGGCTGGAGACCACCGCGAACAGGGACAGCCCGAGCACCCCGAGCACCATGATCACAGCGATCAGTCCGACCTTGAGATGGCGCATCTTGGCGAACTCGTTCGCCACCGCCCGGGCGTTCACAGCCCGCCTCCGGCGGTGAGGGTCATGAACACGTCCTCGAGCGTCTGCTCCTCGCGGCGCACCCCGTAGATGCCGACGCCCGAGCCGACGAGCGCGGCGACGATCCCGGCGGTCTGCCGGTCGCCGAGGCCGGGCACGGCGACCTCGTCGTCGGCGGTGAGGCGGGCGTCGTAGGAGCGCAGCGTGGTCGTGGCCGCGTGCGGGTTCGAGCAGGCGATGATGACGTCGGGGCTGGAGGCGGCCATGAGCTCGGAGCGCAATCCCTGGAAGATTATCCGCCCGCCGGAGAGGATGCCGAGCACGTTTGCGGTCTTGTCGATCTCGCCGAGCAGGTGAGAGGACACCATCACGGTCACCCCGTCGTTCGCGAGGCGACGCAGCAGGACCCGCATCTCCTCGATGCCCGCCGGGTCGAGTCCGTTCGTCGGCTCATCGAGGATCAGCAGCTTCGGCTGCCGGGCCAGCGCCATCGCGATCCCGAGGCGCTGTTTCATCCCCAGGCTGTAGTTGCGGACCTTCTTGTCCATCTGGTCCTGCAGCCTGACCGCCCGGACCGCGTAGTCGATCTGTTGACTGTTCAGGCCGAGCATCCGCTGCACCAGACGCATGTTCTCCGCGCCGGTCAGGTGCGCGTACCCGGGCGGTGCCTCGATGAGCGACCCGATCCGGCCGAGGAGCTCCCGCCTCGTGCCGCGGGTCATGGGGCGGCCCATGACGTGCACCTCGCCGCTGGTGGGCTGGATGAGCGAGAGCAGCATCTTCATCGTCGTGGACTTCCCCGCCCCGTTGGGGCCGAGGAACCCGTACACGCACCCCTCGGGGATGCGCAGGTTCAGGTTCTCGACGACGCTGCGCTGCCCGTAGCGCTTGGTCAGGTTCTCGGTGGCGACGATCGTGGAAGGCATGCCTCAACGATCCCGAGATCCGGCCCCGGAATCGTCTCGCCCGAGGCATATCTTCGGGCTATCACTTGAGGCATACGTGCATGCCCGCCCCCATGTCGCGGGAGCGTGTGAAGAGGCCTGGCGCAGTGGTCAGCGTTCGCCGGCTTCAACGAGACCGGACTCGTAAGCGAGGACCACTGCCTGGACGCGGTCGCGCAGATCCAGCTTCGTGAGGATGCGGCCGACATGCACCTTCACTGTGCCCTCGGCCAGCACGAGCTCGGCGGCGATCTCCGCGTTCGACAGGCCCCGCGCGATCAGGCCGAGCACTTCGTGCTCGCGTGGCGTCAGTTCTTTCAGCCGCACTGCGCCGCTCGGCTCCGACTGCGGGCGAGATCGGGCGAAGTGGTCGAGCAGACGCCGCGTCGTGCTCGGCGCGACCACGGCGTCGCCGGCGTGGATGTGCTTGATCGCGGCGGCGACGTCCTCGACGGGGGTGTCTTTGAGCAGGAACCCCGATGCACCGGCCTGCAGCGCGTCGTAGGCGTACTCGTCGAGGTCGAAGGTGGTCAGGATTAGCACGCGCGGGACGTCCTCGCCGGCGCAGATGCGCCTGGTCGCCTCGACCCCGCTCATCCGCGGCATCCGCACGTCCATGAGCACGACGTCGGCCTCGACCCGGTCGAGCACGTCCAGCGCGGTGTCGCCGTCGTCGGCTTCGGCGACGATCTCGATCCCTGGCTGTGCTTCCAGCACCATCCTCAGCCCCATCCGGATCATCTCCTGGTCATCGACCAGCACCACCCGCACCGTCACGTCGTTCCCTCCTCTCGCGGCAGCACCGAGACGACCTCGAACCCGCCGCCTTCGCGGGGCCCGACCCGCAGTGCACCGTGGTGGGCGGCGACTCGCTCACGCATGCCGAGCAAGCCGTGGCCCTGCGTGCCGGCCTCCGAATCCTCGGCCTGGCCGTGACCGTCGTCGGTGATCCGGACCTCGACCTCGTCCTCCCGGTACTCCAGGCGCACATCGACGCGAGTGCGGCACGGACCGGCGTGCTTCCGTGCGTTCGTCAAGGCTTCCTGCACCAGCCGGTACACCGTCAGCCCGAGCCCGTCCGACAGCGATGCCCGATCACCGCTAACTGTGAGCGCGACCGGTAAGCCGGCGATGCGGGACTGCGCGACCAGGGCGTCGAGCTGGTCGATGCCCGGCTGCGGGGCGTCCGATCCCGGCTCGTTCTCGCGCAGCACCCCGAGCATGCGGCGCATGTCGGCCAGCGCTCCTCGGCCGGTGTCGCGCACATGGAGCATCGCCGACTTCGCGCGCGCCGGCTCCGACTCGACCTTCGCCGCGGCCCCGTCGGACATCAGCACGACCACGCTGAGGCTGTGAGAGACGATGTCGTGGATCTCCCGCGCGATGCGTGCCCGTTCGTCGGCGACCGCGATCCGCGCGTTGGTCTCCCGCTCACGCTCTGCCTGCTCGGCCCTCTCCTGCAGCCCGGACACGTACTGCCGGCGGATCCGCACCAGAGTGCCCCACGTCCATACCCACAGCGTCACGACGATCAGCACGCCGAGCTGGCCGATGTCCAGGAATGCGTTGCCGAGGTGGGGGAGCGTCGCGACCAGAAGCCACGCGACCGTCACCGCTGCGCCGGGGAAGGAGATCATCCAGACGTGCCGGGTGGCGAGGTTGTAGACCGCGAACAACAGCATCGCGTCCGCAGGGAGGACCGGCGCGCCGAGCAGCAGTTGTACGGATGCGGCCAGCAGCATGAATGCGAGTACCCCGACCGGGTGTCGGCGGCGCAGCAGATACGGCGCGCACAGCGCAACCGACACGATCAGCAGCGCAACAGCGTGAGCGGGACCGCGGAAGTAGATCGGGACGATCGGCAGGTTGTACAAGAACACCCCGACCGCGACCAGCAGGTCGACCAGCCACATCCGCTCCCGTAACCACGAACCAGGGGACGGAGACGCACCGGAAGCCACGGAGCCACTGGAGGCGCTCTTTGCGGTCACCGGTGACAGAAGGTTCACAATCCCAACATTACCGGCCGGACTGCGAACGCCTTCGCTCCGATATACCAAGCAAGTCTCACAGACATCACCTTGACGGGACGCTATGAGCCCCAGTGTTCCTGCGGGGGCCGCGGTCTCAGAAGCCGGTCTCGTCGGGCGCACAAACGAGATCGGGTACTTGAGATGGTGCTCGCTCAGGCTTGCCAGAGCTCGAGCGCGTCCCAGTCCAGGGGCGCTCCCAGCGATTCGATCGTGAGCGCGCTCGAGGTCGGGAAGTCGCGGAGCAGCGCCGCAAGCCGCGCAGCCCAGTCGGTGTCGGGCTCGATGGAGGGCAGCAGGTAGGCGATCACCGCGAGTGCGTTGTAGGTGCCGTAGACCTTCTTGGCGTCCTCGGAGCTTCGTAGGTGGTCGAGTACGGGGATCTGGCCGATCTTGGGGCGCGACGGCGCGTTCTGGAGCTTACGGTTGAACAGCCGCGCATGATGGGCGGCGACGTTCCGGACGTAGTTGAGGCTGGCCAGCCAGCTGGTCATCATCTTCTTCGTCGGCACGCCGAACGCGTGTGCGATCTCCTCTGCGTCGACCTGGTTCATCCCGCGGTACAGGACGGAGAGGTGGCCGAGCTCGAGGATCTCCGTGAGCGCCCAGACCGGCATCCGGTCGTCGTACTTGTCACGGAAGTGCTCCACGAACTGCTCGTCGGAGTCGGCCTGGCGGTCGCTGACCCGCTGGAGCCATTGCACGTGCTTGCTCGGTGCCGGGTCGTGGATATCGGTCCCGTCCACGGTAAAGGCCTCCGTGAAGCAGGACGGGTCCTCGTAGGCGAAGGCCGACCTCCTGCCGAGTACATATCCGACACGCATGCGGACGGCGACCTCGACCCGCTCGAGCCCATCGAGGACGAGCATGCGGAGCCGCCGGTCGAAGTCGATGATCTCCTCGGCGTGAGCAAGGCGCGTGCCTGGCCGGAAGTCGCTGAGAACGCGGGTGCGGATCCGGTCTTCCTCGTCGACGTACTCCTCGGACGCGCGGAACGGGTACAGATATCCTGTGAGGCGGTAGTAGCCGATCGCCGCCAGGACCCTGGCTGCACGGACTTCGTCTCCGACCTCGAGGCCGTGCTCCACGAGCTGAGCGACCTGCTTGTCCACCGACAGCCAGGGCTTGTCGTACGCGACCATGAGCCTCCCCGGAAAGAAAATCAGCCCGCGCCTTGCGGCAACGGGCTGATCGTGATGATTCGATGATAGCACGACGGGCACGACAGAGTTATGCGCCGGGAGTCGCTGACCTGTGCCGGTACTACGTCGCCTTCGACCACCCCACGGTTTGGGCTGCCTCGACGACGCCGAGCCCCTCTACGTTGATGGGGTGCTTCACGATCCTGAGATTCCGCGCGACCTTCACAGCGTCGGGTGCCGGTCGGCCGAACCGCAGGCCGCGGGCCCGAGCGGAGTCGACGCCGGCCTGGACGCGCTCCTGGATGAGCTCGCGCTCGTACTCGGCGAAGGTGGCCATGAGGTTGAGCATCAGCCGGCCCTCGCGGATCGAGGGGTCGATGCCATCGGTCAGGGAACGGACCTTCACGCCGCGGCCCAGCAGGTCCTGGACCGTGGTGATGACGTCGATCATCGACCGCCCGATCCGGTCGATGCGCCACACGACGAGCTCGTCGTCCTCGGGTAGCCGTTCGTCCAGGGCCGACCACCCCGGCCGGGCCCTACTTTCCCGGTGGCATGACCGAGGTTCGGCTGTGGGTCACGACCACCTACACCCGGGCGGTGCCCGGAGGCACCGGGTCAGCCGAGTTAGGGGGCAACTACGCCTCCGGCCTGCCGGCCCAGCTCGAGGCCCGGGCCCACGGGTGCGAGCAGGTGCTGTTTACCGCTGGCACCGGGAAGGACCGCGGCCTGGAGGAGGCCGGGGCGATGAACCTGTGCCTGGTCACCGCCGAGGGGCAGCTGCTCACTCCCGGGGCCGGGCACCATCCTGGAGGGCATCACCTGCGACAGCGTCCTGGCCCTGGGCTCCGAGCACGGCCTGGCCCTGGTGCAGCGCACCATCGGTCTGGCGGAGCTGCTGGAAGGCTGCCGCGCCGGGGCGATCACCGAGGTCTTCGCCGCCGGCACCGCCGCGGTGATCAGCCCCGTCCTCGGGCTGCGCGGGGACGAGTTCGACGTGACGGTCGGCGACGGGAGGCCCGGTCCCACCACGGTGGCCATCCGCGAGCAGCTGCTGGCCACTGACCATGTGACGAGCGTAACGGGTGCCTGCCACGTCATCGTGGCCCGCCCTCACGGTCGGAAGCCGGTGGCGGTTCCGGCACCCACAGGCGCAGCCAGACTCGTCCCGCACGAGGCGTCCACGACCGCCATCGGCTCTATCGGGGACCCGGTGTCGGTTCGTGCAGCTGGCTCCTGAGGATGTGCAGGGTCGCGCACACGATTTCTGAGCAAGAAGACCTCTCGTGCACAGGGCTCCTGACGGTCCAGTTCTAGCAGCCAACTGGACGAAGCCCGTCATCTCGCCTGACAGGGGTCCGGGTCTCGCCACACGAGGTCGACGCGTCGTGCGTTGGGGCCGCGCTGGCCGCGCTCAGCGGGGTCGACCGGGTGGATGCGGGGAACCATGAGCGACTCGATGACGTGCCGCTGTTGGATCAGCGACATGCCTGACCAGGTGTCCCGGACCCTCTGCGATCTCCTCAGCTCGTCCACGAGCGGATTGAGTCGCTCCAGCTCGTCGATCCTGGCCTGGGCCGCCTCGATCTTCAGGCGCACGATCCGCTCCTGAGCAGCGAGCACACGGGGCCGTCCTCTCCGCCTGGCCTCCTTGCGCACGGCCTCCAGCCATGCCCGGTGGCCCTTGATCTCGAGCCGCAGGGCGCGGCGCTCCGAGCCGTCCTCGTCCTCCTCCCTGGCACGTGGCACCCGGAAGTCGGGCCCGAGGATCCGGGCCAGCACGGCGTCCGTGACGATCTCATCGAGATGCTCCTGGCGCATGGACACGTGGAAACCGGTGCGTCCCGGGGCACCCGCGCACTCGTAGACGCGGTAGTGAGAGCGCTGATGCTTTCCGCCACCGGTGTTCTGCGCGCCGACCCGGGTGGCGGCCCCGCAGACGCCGCAGACCGCGATCGCGCTGAGCAGGTATCGGTGAGGTCGGCCTCTCCTCCTCGTTGTGCTGATCTGTCCGTCCACACTGATGAGTTTCGCTCACGAATGGGTCGGCTATGTGGACGCCCGTGCCGCGGATCCCCATCGTCCTGGTGCGTCGGGTCTCGGTCACTCGTGCACCGCCTCCTGGCGGAGAGTGAGCCACTGCTCCTCGCTCGGCCAAACGTCGCGCCTGTCGATGAACGCTGTGGTGAGCAGGTGCACCTGATAGTCCAGTCCGTCAGCGGGGGAGCAGCGGCTGCGATCTGCGCCGTGACCGGATCCTTGTAGGTCGCTCGGACGCTGGATGAGTGAGGGGATCCCTCCAGCCTGTGCTGGGCGCGCAGCTGCGCGACCTGCACCGTTCTCGGGAGTTGACCCAGGAAGGGCTTGCAGAGCAACTTGGTGCGACGCCGCGCTGCTTGGCAGGGATCGGACGCGGTGAGCGGAACCTCGCGCTCGACTCGGTCGACGCGCTGGCGGTCCAGCGGACGTCTCGGCTAGGGCACTACTTGACGTGCGCGCTAATTCCTAGCGGACAGCAGATCCGAATGCGTTACTTTGTTGGGGTGGGGCTGGAAAGCCCGGCCTCCTAGGATCCCAACCGACTACAAGTAGATGCCGGCCTCGGTGAAGTAGGCATGCGCGAACATCGGCTTTTCTGAGGGAATCAGCGGGCTGCCGAGTTGACCGACGTCGGCAAGGCCCCGCAGTTTCGGGAAGCGTTTATGGGCCCGTTCGTAGCGCTGCGTGTGGATGATGATGTGCTTGAGAAAATATCGGTTCTCCTCCGACATGCGGTCGAGATCCATCACCACGAGCTCCTTGTCGCGCCGGCCCTGCCGCTTGGACTGGATCTTGGTGGCGCGTGACTCGGTGTTCGCCAGCTCGTACGGGGTCGGTGCGATGTACTACGCGAGACGGTTGAAATTCTGCCAGAGCGCATAGAAGTCGTCCGGGCCCCAGCCGTGCTGGTCTTCGGAGTAGATCCGATCGTCGAAGCCCCGCAACGGGCCGCTGCCCGGCTCGGCGTTCACGAGCGATCTGCGCTCGCACTACTGTCTTGATCTCACTGGCCAGCTCCTCCACGAGCGCGTTCACCATTCGACGGTAAGCGTCGTAGTCCTGTTCTGCCAAGCAGGCGCTGATCGCAGCGTCGTCGACGTCGATTTTCTGGGTTGCACCGGAGTGCGAAGACACTTCCACGTAGAGCCGGGCGGAGCCATCCGGCTCATGGCTGCCGACGCGGATGTCGACCGGTGCATCGATCGAAACGGCGTGTTCGGCCTCGCGCACCGCAGCGCGCGCCACATTGATCGTGCTGATTGTGAAGAGCGGACCGACGGGATTCATCGCAGTTCCTCGAAGGGATCTACGACGCTGTGCACGCCATGGGTGGGGCAGGAGAACGCAATCCTGATTCCTTGTCCTTCGCCCGCGTCGAACGGTTCGGGTGGGCAGTCCGCACCGCACTCGAGGCATGTCCGGTAGGACTCGTCTTCGCGCGCCAGCGGATCGAACATGTTCCTATTGTCGTCGACGCCCGTGCGACAGCGCAGCGGCTCAGGGCAAATTCAACTGGGACACGAGGCGCAATGCCACGTTCAGTAGCTCGTTGTTGATCGGTCACCACTTAGTTTTCGGAAACTGCACTGGCCCGCTACAGGCCCGTCGTGAGAGGGGCGCTCAGCACTCGTACGGATCCGGGATCCAGTCCGAGAACATGCGCACTATCCACCAAGGGGAGGTCCGTCATCTCCTCGTGCGAAGCGAAAATGACGCAACAGTCGATGCTTGGGTCTTTCGATGAGCGCCAGAGGACTCCAAGCACGGGTCCGGTCCGGTGGTTGAGCTCGTATCGGAGGAACTCGGAGATGATCTGTGTCGGGACGTAGTCGAGGTCGAGACGATCATCCGGGTCGGCCACCCGTCGAACGTCTTCGACGAAGTCCTGCATAAATCTCATTGAAGGACGTCGGTGCCGTTCGCTCGAGTCGAATAGCGATGGTACTCGAGGAGCATTCGTCAGGTCGACCACGGTGATGTCGCAAAGTAGTTCGAACTGACCAATGGTGCCAACGTGGGACGGATCTGCGTAGCTCGCGACCTCCCGCTGTGCGCCCAGCGCGGTGGACGCCCCGTAGAAGGCACCAATGCCCTTGCCGCTCATGCGATTGTCGCGCGCCACGTGATCGGGAGGCGTACCCAGATCCTTGGCGCTGACATAGGTTTCGGCTGGGGCGTGCGGACGAAGTCGCCACCACCTGGTTCCTGCGAGCAGGGTTCGAACCTGGTCGGCCTCGGCCACTGCTCTGAGAACCGCGGCCGGCACGTCGTTAATCGTGATCTCGCCGGGACTTTGGTGCGGAGTGGGCCCTTGGAGCAAGAAAGAGTACCGGCGTCGATGCTTCACATGATCTCGAAACTCTGACCATCCGTACCGAAGCGCGTCGGTCGGCGCGACCTTGTAAGGGTCGCGTTGAACCCATTCGGTCTGGCCGATGGCTGCGGTGAGGTCGTCGAGAAGATCTCCGTTCTCCGTCACCTCGTGAGCCTCAAGCACTTCGTAGGTATCCACGCACGGCATCTGATACCCGCCGTCGGCTGAGGACCAAAGCACCTGCTCGACAGGGTCCTCATATTCGCATCGAAGACTGCCCACAATGAGGTCTACGAGGAGCGATACCGGCGCGCTTGCTCCAGATCTGGCAGGGGGAGAGCCACAGTAGTCACACGTCGTGGTGCCGGCGAAGGCCCGGACGGCTTCGACGAGGGCGTAGTCCGTGAGGCATTGCGTGCAGACCGTCTTATCGACTTGGCTCCATCCCCGCGCTTCGATCTCCTCGAGCCACCGTTTCACCTGGCCCATTCATCCCCCAGTCCTTGCATCGGATGCATGGGAGTCACCTTAGCGGCGAGATCCAGACGCTAGGGCGTGTCTCCCAATAGGTTCTTGAGCCAGACGGTGATGGCGCGCAGCACGGTCCCGCCGCGCTCTACGCGGAACAAACACGTATACGTGCTCACCAGTGCTGCGGGTTACGGTGTTTCCAGTCTTGCCATTCGTCGTGGCTCAAGTCGGGGCGTTCGCCTTGTGGCAGCCAGATGCGGCGGAGCGGGTCGGACTCTTCGAGGTGCTGCTCCGCCCATGAGAGGTACTCCCCGAGGATTCCGGCATGCTCGTGCTCCGGGCCGCGGTCCGTGACAGCTCCTCGCAGGCCGGTGACCGCGTCCGTGAGCTCGCGGTGCCGCACGAAGTCGCTGCGGAGCTGCTCGAGCGTCTCGGCCCAGCTGGTGTAGCGGTCCGCCCGTTTCCGCAGCTCTTCGGCGCGACGCTGCTGCTCGGCGCGCTTGAGCTCCCATTGGCGACGCCGTTCGACGGCTGCTCGGGCATCGACGGAGAGCTGCTGGATCCTCTCGATAGCGCGCAGCAGCTTATCCTCGATACGGGTGGCGACAGTGTCGTCGAGCGCGAGCACGTCATGAGTTCCGGCTCTGATCTCCAGGCGCATCCGTTCAGTCGCGACGTAGTCGTGCTTCGGATAGCTGCGCCAGTTGTAGCGGGTCTCCTTGGCCAGTTCCTCTTCGGTCGGAACGTGGTCGACGCGCCTCTGCTGCATCCGAATGCGGATCGTCGCCGGTGCGTCGCCTGCGTCGATCGAGAGCAGATCCGGTCCGGGGGAGACCCGAGTGCGACATCCGTTCCAAGGATCTTGCTCGAAGGTGGCAGGTTTGGCCGTCACCGTCCATCCGCGGCGCAGAGCCTCCTGGACGAGCGCGTGGAGGATGAGCAGAGCGCGCTGTCGTTCCTCGGTTGGAACGTCGAGACGTGCCTTGTGATCGACGATCTCCCGCACGGCTTGGTGGGGGCGTCGCACCTGCTCGGGCATCGGGATGGTCTCGTCCTTCACGACGCGCGCGGGCTTGGCCTTCGGGCCGGCCGATTCGGAAGGCTGTGGGTTGGGCTCCGTCTTGGTGCCCTCAGCGGTGGTGTCCTCCGGCTCGCGCTTCTGCGCCGGCTCGGGCGGTGCCAGCGGCTTCTTCTTCGACGACTCATCCTTAGGGTGGCGTCCGTGCTCGAGGTAGAACGCTCCAGCTTCGGTGATGGCGATACGCCAGTGCCCGCGCCGCTTGTCGAGATCCACGAGGCCGCGGTTGCGGAGCGCAATGGCGCTCGTCTTGAACGTGTCGCTGGGCGGATTGTCGAGATCAGCGCCGGCAGCGACCCAGCGAAGCACGAGGAGTTGAGTTTCGTTCAGCGATAGATCCATGGGACCAGGATGGTGGTGAAGGACCTGTCGGCGCACTGCTCGTGATCAAAGTGTCGACTGTCCTCAGAACGGTGTCGGCGATCTTCGCTGCCACGTCTCAGCGATACCCCATGAGCTTCGCCCAGTCTCCACCAGAAGATGGCGCGAGGAGGGGGCGATAAACACCTCGGTGTTGGCGATGAGGTACAGGTCAAAAGCGCTCCGAGAAGCTCATGACGTCTTCCTGCCCGCGGCCCGCCCCACGATCAGTTCGGTGGTCCGCACGAGCAGCACTGTGGCTTGTGCAGCTGCGAAGGCGTCGACGTCGTCGATGTCGCCATGCGTCACCTTCTGTGCGAGATCCCACGTCTTGCGCATCAGCGCGCGAAGCTCGGCCCGGTCGCGGCCGCTGGCGTGAGAGTCGATGAAGAGGTCGAACCAAGCGCGCGCATCGGCCCCTCGCGGAGGCTCCTGGCCCTCCGAGACAAGCGCCGGATCCGCGATCAGCTTGCCAAGATCGATGAGGATCTCGCGGCTACGACGCCCGACGTCCTGCCATGTGTCCTTATCGCGAGCACCGGTGTACTCGTTGATCAGCCCTCTGACCCGAAGATTGATGGCATCCCACGTAGGGCTCGAGACGCCCACGGCGGGGTCATGGACTGTCACTCCGTTGGCCTGCTCCTCCAACTGGTCGAGAGCCTCACGCTTCAACGTCGCGACGTGGGTCCTACGGGAGGCGTAGGTCGGCAGCTCCTGGGAGTAATAGCCGTGCCACTCCCATAGCGACCGCCAGGGGAACGGGGGAGTGAGTCCGAGGCGTTTGAACTGGGCGGCCAGCACACGATCGTTGCGCTGGTAGTCCGCATCGAAGTCGTCGAAACGACCCTGACCTGTCCCGGTTGCGACGATGACGTTGGCCTGTCGCTCCACCAGCTCCACGAGCTGTGGGATCGAGGCGGTAGGAGCCGTCATCATCAGCCCTTGGACTTCCGGTTCGAGGGATGGATGCTCGCCTCGTCGATCTGTTGCAGCTCTTCCAGCGAGAGGAAGTAGTCCGTCCGGCTGAAGCCGCGTCCGCGGCCGTCCATGATCCGGCGGTACTCGGCCAGCATGCGCACGTACACGGCGAGCACACGGTGATGCGAGTTGCCGCTGTCGTTGCGCTCCAGCTGGGGCCTCAGTTCGGTCCACCGGTCGTCGCGCATGAGATACTCGACATAGCTGGCCATGTGGCCCTCAAGTGCGTCGTTGTGATCGAACCCCCTGAACTCGAGGCTGTTCTTCAGCTTCTCGTCGACCGTCGACCCGTCCTCCTCGAGACGGTCGATGCTGTAGGTGATGATCCGGAACATGTCGAGGATGTCCTTGACGCGCCCGCAGTCGCGCTGGGAGAGCTCCGTCTGGAAGCCTGCGGTCTCGAACCAGTACTCGCCTGTGTAACCGGCCTCCAGGATCTGCGCTCGCATGAGCTGGTAGTCGAGGTCGCCGTCGACGTCGTTCGCGTCCTCAGGGAGAACCCGGCCGAGGATGCGGTGGAGCATCGAGAGGATCTGCCGATCGATGATCCGCAAGGTCGTCTGCGGAGGCTCGTCGCCGTACTTTGCTTCCTGCTCGTACACGGGCACCACGGCCTCCATCACTAGGTTGCGCACGTACTCGCTGAGGGAGAGGCCCTCGTCGTCCGCCAGTTCCTTGAGCTGGTCGCGGATCCGGTCCTCGACCCGAATATTCAGAACAGCCATGCCGTCCTCCAATCATCGTGTATGACGCTTAGTGTAGCTGCGTCATACATGCCTCAGCCTGAGTGAGCGATCCCGGCGTGTCGATGGACCTGATCGAAGTCGCGTGGCGGCCAGCCCGTTGAACTGAGGCGGCGACCCAGCCGGTGTTCTCCGGGGATCGTCCGGAGCGCGATCGTGCGATGTGCCGCCCAAGAACTGCCGAGCAGCTGGCTGCCACGCCTCACTATGTCGTCGGCATCGAGCGTGCGGAGCGGAACCTCGCGCTCGACTCGGTCGACGTGCTGGCTGCGCATCCGGTCGTCGACGCGGTGTCGCTGCTCGACGCCGGGCGCTGGTCCCTCGGCGATGACGATGTGGTCATAGTTGTCGAAGTCTCCAGCATCTACGATGCGATCGACGACTTGTCTCGCGGTGTCAATTGCTCGTCTCAGAGTTCGCGTCGGACGAGCACTCGATGTCCTGCGCAAGCGCCCAGAGTTCGCGGTCCTGTGCTTCGTATCCAGGTCGCCCGACGTTCTCGAAGGGGTTCTTCGCCAGGACGAACGCGTAGCTGGTGTTGTGGAGCTTCTCGCCCGTCGTGCCGCTGCGCATCGACTCGACGATCTGCTCGACGATCTCCGGATCGACGCTGCGCATGAGGCTTCGCGTCTGTTCGATCTCCTCTTCGGACGCCGGCGGTACATCCCGGTGCTGCTCGAGCTGGCGTTTGCCCTCGATGTGTTCGCCGAGGCGGAGCTGCCAGCCGATCTGATGCACCTGGCCGACTACAGCGCGAACGGCGTCGGCGTCGGCCGTCTCCTGCGGCGTCATCGAATCACCCGTTGGCGTTACGTCGACGTAGAACCCGCGCTGCTTGAGGTGGTTGTGGTCGCGCTTCCACTCGTCGATGGTGCCGAGCACCCGTGCGTTCTCCTCGGGGTCCGACGGCTCGGTGCCGAACCAGTAGTCCTCGTGGACCAGGAAGTTGTGCACGACCTCGAGCTTGAGCCCGTGCAGCCCCCACAGATCCCTCAGCCTCTGGTTCACGAAAGGCTCGCCTTCGGGGGAAGAGGCGATCTGCACGCGCCGTTCGTGGAGAGCGATCGCCTTCCCTGACTCCTCCATGCCAAGGATTGCCAGCGACCGTGCAAGGGACACGTTCTCGCTGTCCAGCATGGCCACTGCTGCCCGGAGAAGTCGATCCGCATTCGCGAGCAGGGCGTCCTGCAATGCTATGACCTGGTCGGGACTGAGGTCTGCGGGGAGGTGCTGCTTGCCTGCCATGCTCCGAGTCTCCCTCGTGCCTCGGACATCGCCAGTGCGGAAGGGCATCGGCGGTTCGCGTGTTGGTCAGTGAGCTCAGAACGAGAGCCTCTGCTTCTGTAGCCCTTCGAGATCGTGCACGGTCAGCCGCCGGGGGTGCATATGAAGTGCCTGCGTTGAAGAACGGCGCGTCTGCGCGCTGCGACCCACCTCCTCATGTCTCGCGGGTGCGGCCTCGACATCTCGCTGCGGATTCGCGTCAGGGGCACGACCGGCCCGCTGTGCTCCTGGCCGCAGCCGGCGAAGGCTAGCCGCTCACCTTGAGCAGTTTCGCCACGTTCTGTGGCATGGACTTTGCGGCAGCCGCCATCTGCTCCCACCACCTCGACGGATCGTTGTGGAACACGCGTCCGTACTGGTTCGTGTTCGATGTCGCGTGGGTAAGGAAAAGCCCCTTCCGTGCCCTGGAGACCATCACAAGAAGGATCCGCGCGTCTTCGAGCACGGCTTCTTCCGTTCGGGAATACGAGCTTGGTACGTGACCGTCCTCGAGCGCCATCACGATCACCCAGTCGAACTGCTGGCCCTTGCCGACATGCGCGTTCAAGACGTGCACCCCCGGTGCGATCGCGGAGACCGCGTGGTGATCGCGAATGCGGTTCACCAGCGAAGCGACGGATGACTCGGTGTCCTCGTACTCGCTCAGCTGCTCGCAGGCTTCGTGGATCTCTGTCAGCGTGTCGACCTCCGTGGGCGGCAGCGCTGTGCATGCGCGCTCCTCGAGCTCGGCCACCTGCTCAGCGAATGAGGCTGTTGCGTCGACGTGTCGAGCGTGGAGCTTAAGCAGGCGCACCACCCGTGGTGTGTCCAGCGCGATGTCCCAGAACTGGGGGTAATGGGTAGCGCGCTCGTACGCGCGGTCCAGCGCGCCGCGGCGATACACGGCGCGGCAGATCACGCCGATCCGATCGTCGGGGTACTTCTCGGCGAGGTAGTCGGTGAGCGCGACGATGCCGTCTGCTTCTGCTGTGTCGTTCGGGTAAGCGGCGGCATACGCGTGCCCGCCGGACTTGCCCCAGCGTTCCGGCTGGGCGGCTTCCAGCGCAGGTGAACCGAGGTCCACGGAGACGCTGTTGACGACGCTGAGGACGGCGGGGGAGGAGCGGAACGAGCTCGTGAGATGCACGACCTCGCAGCTCGATTCGAGCTCAGCGTGGATATGATCCGGATCGGCACCAGCCCAGCCGAAGATGCCTTGGAACGGATCGCCGACATATGTCACGTTTCGTCGGGCGACGCGCTGGGTGATTTCGTATTGCTGGAGGGAGAGATCCTGGAACTCGTCGACGAGAAGCGCGTCGAAGTGGGCTTGGAAGAGTGCCGCGACGCGGTCGTTGCGGAGGATGAGCTGTGCATAGCGCAGGAGATCTCCGTAGTCGACGTAGTTCTCCGTCTGCCTTGCGCGCTCGATGTCCAGTGCGTCCTGATCGCTTGCCAGGCGCTCGAGGACCTCGGCGTCGGTCAGGGGCTCGCGTTTGCCCGTTTGAAGGAGATCCTTCACGTTCTTCGTGCGCGTGCGATCGAGGCCTCGGTCCGCCATGGCTCGACGCAGCCACGAGGGATTCGGACCGGTATAGCCCCGTTCGAGCCCGATCACCGGAGCGTGCGCTTCGACGATGCGCGCCGCGAGCTCGTGGAAGTTCATAGTCGACACGCTCGCGCGCATCTGCGCCTCGCCGAGCTGCTGCCGCAGTCGCTCGCGAAGGTTGTCCCTCGCCCTGTTGGTGAACGTGATTGCGAGAAGTCGACGGCCGGGCCGCACGGTGCCGTCTCGGATCAAGCGCTGCGCTCGCATGGCAAGCAGCTCCGTCTTCCCGCAACCCGGCGGCGCGACGACTAGCAAACGATCTGCGGTGCTTTCGACTGCCCTGCGCTGCGCGCCGATCGGGGTGTTCGCCATCAGACCACCATCGCCTTGATGTGCTGGATCAGGCCGTTGAGTGCGTCGGACGAAGCGATCACCGTGGGTGTGAGCAGAGGCGCGATCGCGCGTGCCGCGGGGATCTTCCGGCTGTCCTGCTTCGTGATGAAGTCGGCGACCTGGTTGTCGGTGAGATCATCGAGCGATGATGCTCCACCGGCGTTGAGCAGTCCCTGCTCGCGGGCGATTCCGGTTTCGATGAGTGCGTCGGCGACGGTCCTGGCACCCAGCAGCGACACGTACTCGTGCTCGAGATCCGACCTTGCCACGAAGAACCCGTGCTTGCCGAGGGACTTTGGCTTGATGCCCAGCGCCCCGGACCAAGCATGCTCACGATCCTCGTCGCACAGGCCGCACAATGCCAGGTCGAAGCCGTTCTTGCCGACGATCTCGAGCACCTTCTTGAACTTGTCCGCGCCGTCGAGAGCGAACACAGACACGCCGGCGCGATCGAGGCTCACACCCGCGTTCGCCGCGACGACTTCGACGATCACTCGATCTGCAGCGCCCTCGACGAACAGCAGCTTTCGCGCCGTCAGACCCTCCAGCAGCTGCGGCGACCACCAATGGATCCGTTCCTTCTCGACGGCACTGAAGTTCGCCTCAGGGATCTGCCTGACCTCACGGTCCGGGTTGACGACGAGCACGTGCTTCGGCTCGAACCGCTGGACCACGTAAGGGGAGTGCGTGACGACGATCCGTTGCTTCGATGACGCGGCGAACAGAGCGGCGACCGTTCGCTGGCTGGCGGCGTGCAGATGGATCTCGGGCTCGTCGACCGCCACGATGTTCGCCGCTGACTGTGCGAGATCGAAGAACGTCAGCGCCATGAGCTGACGCATGCCATCGCTCTGATCTCCGAGCGCCTTAAAACGGTCACCGTCGCGAAGGTAGAGGGTGGCACCGTCGAGCGGACTCGACTGCGGGTCGGCCGTGGTGCGGATTGTCAGACCGTCGGCGTCGTAGGACCGGGGAACAGCGCGGGAGAGGTGCCCCGCGATCTCCTGACGGAGCGAGTGAAGCGCGTCGTTGTCGGCAAGCTTCTCGTTGAAGGACTCCAGGAGATCCTCCAGAGCCTCGCTGTCGTTACCCACGTCGACCGAATCGAGCATCATCCGGAAGGCGCTCCGCTTGCCTTCCATGTAGTCGGCCGAGTTGCTGCGGTCCGCAGGAAGGTACTGCCACCCGATCACCGCGAGCTGGTCACGAGTCGGCTGCCTCCGATTGCCAGAGTCGGGGAAGTAGCGATCGATCAGGACGTTGTCGGGGTCTCCCTCCACTCTCGCCACCTCAAGGCGAAGGAGCAGATAGTCGGGCTCACCTTCCCGAACCGACATCTGGAAGGGGAACTGGCCTGCCTCTTCCTCGCTGAAGCCTTCGAGTCGCGCTTCCACGACGAGCATGTCCGCTCCCGCGCGGATGTGCTCAGGATGTATCGACTGGTAGAGCTGCTGAGTCGACGCGCCCAGCAGCTGGTGGAGAAGCCGAAGAATCGAGGTCTTCCCGACGTCGTTCCCTCCCACGATCACAAGGTGCTCCCGAACGGGGACCTCCAGGTCGGCAAGCACGGCGTGCCCCATGATCTTGATCTGAGAGAGCTTCATCGGTTCCTCGCTACGCTGCGTTACTCCTGACAATCGGTCGACCGTCTGTTCGATCAGCGTACTGAGCGCGACGCCCGAAACTGGGTCGGCTCTCCGGCAGACGATGCCTACGCGGGACGATGGAACATGCACATGTAGACCCACCCCTATTTTGAACAGTATCCGGGTCCAACTGCGCCCTGGTGATGACCCTCAGCGGGTTCACCGCACTGTCCCTCGGGGCGGGCCGGCGCACGTGCGTGGGGGTGGGTCTCGTGGCTCTCGCGGGCTTCGTGG
>NZ_JASDCY010000053.1:0-19031 GCF_030407675.1 Kocuria sp. APC 4018
CCGGTAGCTAAGACCCACAGCGCTGATGGTACTGCACTCGGTAGGGTGTGGGAGAGTAAGTCACCGCCGGAATCAACGTAAAGGGTTGAGGCCCCACCAGGACCACTCACAACGAGTGGACCAGGTGGGGCCTCCCCACATTTAACACACCATTTTCGGTCTGTTCCCCCGGCAGGCCGGGCCGGCAGCGGGGCGCGTGGGGTCCATCGTCTTTCTGGGCGTGCCAGTTCGCGCGCAATGCCTCCGGGCGCGCGTCTTTTCATGTGCTTGCGCATTCCTCCGGGTAGCCTGGCGGAGTGATTACGGGTGAGTTCAAGTCCAAGATCGACCGGGTGTGGAACACGTTCTGGACGGGCGGCATCTCCAACCCGCTGGAGGTGATCGAGCAGATCACCTACCTGCTCTACATCAAGCGCCTGGACCAGGAGCAGGAGCTCATCGATCGGAAGGCGAGCCGCACGGGCCGCAGCCCGGAGGACCCCATCTTCGGGTCGGGAGACGAGCAGAAGCTGCGGTGGAGCTACCTCAAGAACCAGGACCCGGCCACGGCCTACGAGCTGATGGACCGCGGGGTGTTCCCGTTCCTGCGGCGCCTGGGCGGGGAGAGCGCCTACACGGAGCACATGCGGGACGCCCGGTTCACGATCCCCACGCCGGCGCTACTGCACAAGGTGATCGACCTGCTGGACGGCCTGGACCTCCGCCCGGACACCAACGGGGATCTCTACGAGTACCTGCTGTCCAAACTGGCATCCGCCGGTGTGAACGGGCAGTTCCGCACGCCCCGGCACATCATCGACCTCATGGTGGACCTCACCGAGCCCAACGCCGAGGACACCATCTGCGACCCCGCGTGCGGCACGGCGGGGTTCCTGGTGTCCGCGTCCGAGTACCTGCGGGAGCACGACGAGTCCCTGTTCACCGATCCCCGCAAGCGCGCCCACTACGCCTCGGGCATGTTCCACGGCTACGACTTCGACTCCACGATGCTCCGCATTGCGAGCATGAACATGCTGATGCACGGCATCTCGGCTGCGGACATCCGGTACCGGGACTCCCTGGCGGAGGTGTCCCGCTTCGAGGACAAGTACAGCCTGATCCTTGCTAACCCGCCGTTTAAAGGCTCCCTTGATTACGAGGGCACTTCACAAAGCCTGCTGAAGACGGTCAAGACCAGGAAGACCGAGTTGCTCTTCCTGGCCCTGTTCCTGGAGATGCTGGAGACCGGCGGGCGCGCTGCCGTGATCGTGCCGGACGGGGTGCTGTTCGGTTCCTCCAAGGCGCACAAGGACCTGCGCCGCATGCTCGTGGAGGAGCAGAAGCTGGACGCGGTCATCAAGCTCCCCTCGGGCGTTTTCAAGCCGTACGCGGGGGTATCCACGGCCATTCTGCTGTTCACCAAGACGGACAGCGGCGGCACGGACAACGTGTGGTTCTACGACGTGCGCGCGGACGGCTACTCCCTGGACGACAAGCGAACCCCCGTAGAGGCCAACGACCTCCCGGGCGTCCGCGAGCACTACCGCCTCTTCTCGACGGGCGACTACGCCGAGCTGGGCCGCGCGCGCACCGAACAGTCCTTCGTGGTCCCCAAGGACGAGATCGCGGAGCAGGGGTACGACCTGTCGCTGAACCGCTACAAAGAGGTGGCCTACAAGGAAGAGGAACATCGCAGTCCGCAGGAGATCCTCGACGAGATTGACCGGTTGAACGTTGAGATTGGGAAGGCGCTGAATCAGCTTAAAGGAGACCTCGCATGAACATAGCTCGGGTGGGTGACATCGCAACCCAGATCCGGGGAGTCACATTCAGTAAGGGGGACAGTAGAGACTCCCCATGCGAAGGGTATCTTCCAGTGGTTCGCGCGAACAACATTAAAGACGACGGTTTGGATTTGTCCGAGTTTGTCTACGTCCCCGTGTCGAAAATACGAGACAACCAGCGGCTGCGGAGCAATGACGTCGTTGTATCCTCCTCAAGTGGCAGCTTGTCCTCAGTGGGTAAAGCGGCCTATGTTGCGAATTCAATGGATGTTGCATGGGGTGCTTTCCTCAAGGTATTGCGTCCGGGCGGTCAGGTTGACGGAAAGTATTTCTCTCACTTTTTTCGAACCGATAGCTATCGAAGAAATGTGAGCGCCTTGGCTGCGGGCGTTAATATCAACAATTTAAAGAAGGAACACCTCGACAACCTCCAAATGCGATTGCCCCCACTGGGCGAGCAGCGTAGGATTGCGGGGATCCTGGATCAGGCTGACGCCATCCGCACGAAGCGCCGTGCCTCCCTCGCTCTCCTTGATGAACTTACTCAGTCAGTTTTTCTCGATTTATCAGTCTCCTCGGAACCGCAGAAAATGCGATTCGGCGATCTCGTCCAAAACTTCCGCAATGGTTTGTCCCCTTCGAACAGCGGTGAATTTGGGGCGCAGGTGCTGACTCTTGGTGCAATTACACATGGGAGGTTCGACCCTACATCACGACGGGCAGCGATGTTCGACCGAATACCCGAGGAGAATGTTCGTGTGCGAAAGCAAGACTTCTTGGTATGTCGGGGGAATGGAAATATCGACCTGGTGGGCCAGGGGGTGTTCCCCCAGTCGGACGACGATCAGGTCGTCTTCCCGGACACCATGATTGCCTGCCGTTTAGATGCTGACAAAATTCGTCCACCTTACTTGGCGGCACTGTGGGGTCAGCGAGTAGTCCGGCAACAGATAGAAGTGGGTGCGAGAACGACGAACGGTACTTTTAAGATTAACCAAAAAATCCTTGGGGACGTTTCTCTTCCGATCCCGCCTCTCGCCGTCCAGCAGGAGTTCGCCGCCCGCGTCGAGAAGATCAACGCGCAGCGCGCTCTCGTGGAGCGGGCGCTGGAGAAGGACGAGGAGCTGTTCGCGTCCTTGCAGTCGCGGGCGTTCTCGGGCGAACTGTAGGGTCGTTTCAAACGCATTGAGCCGGGGAGGGCGCGTGGGCAACTTCGATTTCATGAGGGCCGAGTGGCCGGAGCTCTACGAGGACTGCGCTCGCGCGGAGTCCTACGTGATGAGCGATCCGCGGTCCGCGTGCTTCTACAGCCGCCGCGCCATTGAGGTGCTCGTGGGGTTCCTGTTCGACATGGAGAACCTGCGGGAGGCCTACGCCTCGGACCTGGCGGCCCGCACGAACGACTCCGCCTTCGTGGCCGTCACGGGCCCGGCGATCCAGGCCAAGCTGAACCTGATCCGCAAGAATGGCAACACCGCCGTGCACCGGACCGGGCCGATTTCTCGGCAGCAGTCGTTGCCGGTCCTTAAGGAACTGCACCACGTGATGATCTGGGCGGCGCTGCGCTACACCCGCCACCCGGACACCGTGGACCCGCACGCGGTGTTCGACCCTCAGGTGGCCGCACAGGCCGCGCCCCTGACCCGCGAGCAGGTGGTGCAGCTTGCGCAGAAGTTCAAGGACCAGGACGCCAAGTACCAGAAGCTGCTCAAGGAGCGGGACGACCTCGCCGCGCAGCAGCAGGCCACCATCGAGGAGCTGCAGGCCGCCGTTCGCGCCGGCCGAGAAGTTCCCGTTGCGCGCGACGACCGCGACCTGAACGAGAACGAGACCCGCGCGACCAACATCGACACCCTGCTCTTCGAGGCCGGGTGGGAGCTCTCCGATCCCCGGGACCGGGAGTTCACCGTGTCCGGGATGCCCACCGCTTCCGGTACGGGCCGCGTGGACTACGTGCTGTGGGGCACTGACGGCCGCCCCCTGGCCATTGTGGAGGCCAAGGCCAGCCACGTGAGCCTGCGCGACGGCCAGCACCAGGCCAAGCTCTACGCGGACGCCCTGGAACGCGAGCACGGGCGTCGTCCGGTGATCTTCCTGTCCAACGGCTACGAGCACGAGATCTGGGACGACGCCGCCGGCTACCCGCCGCGCCGCGTCCAGGGCTTCTACACCCGGGACGAGCTGGAACTTGCCATCCAGCGGCGGGGCACCCGCGCGGCCCTGGCCCAGGCGCCGATCGACGAGAGCATCGCGGGCTTCGAGCGCCCCTACCAGACCCGAGCCATCCGCGCGGTGGACGATGCCTTCGACCGGAAGCAGCGCGCGGCCCTGCTGGTCATGGCCACGGGCTCCGGCAAGACCCGCACGGCCATTGCCCTGGTGAAGCAGCTGCAGGAGCAGAACTGGGCGAAGAACGTGCTGTTCCTCGCGGACCGCACGGCCCTGGTGCGCCAGGCCAAGCGCGCCTTCGCGGAGCTCCTCACGGACACCGCGTCCGTGAACCTGGTGGACGAACGCCACGGCACCGGGCGCGTGTACCTCTCCACGTACCCCACCATGCTGAACCTGATCCACGAGAACGAGGGCGGAGTGCGGCGCTTCGGCCCCGGGTTCTTCGACCTGGTGATCGTGGACGAGGCGCACCGCTCCGTGTACCAGAAGTACCGGGCCATCTTCGAGCACTTCGACTCCCTGCTGCTGGGCCTCACGGCCACGCCCAAGGACGACATCGACCACAACACCTACCAGCTCTTCGCCCTGGAGGACGGGGTCCCCACGGACGCGTACACCCTGGAGGAGGCCGTGGCGGACGGCAAGCTCGTGCCGCCCCGCGGCAAGGAGATCAGCACCGGGTTCATCCGCCGGGGCATGCGCTACCACGAGCGCACCGAGGAAGAACGGGAGCGCTGGGACGAGATCGACTGGGGCGAGGGCGAGATCCCGGACGAGGTCTCCTCGGAGGAGATCAACCGGGTTCTCTTCAACACGGACACCGTGGACAAGGTGCTCGCCACCGTCATGGAGTCCGGACATCGGGTGGCCAACGGGGACCGGCTGGGCAAGACCATCATCTTCGCCCGCAACCAGCGCCACGCGGAGTTCATCCAGGAGCGGTTCGACGCCCAGTACCCGGGCTACGGGGGTCGCTTCGCCAGCGTGATCACCCACGGCAGCCGCCACGCGCAGTCCCTGATCGACAACTTCAGCGACCCGGAGAAGGAACCGCACATCGCCATCTCCGTGGACATGCTGGACACCGGCGTGGACGTCCCGGACGTGGTGAACCTGGTGTTCTTCAAACCGGTGCGCTCCAAGACCAAGTTCTGGCAGATGATCGGCCGCGGCACCCGGCTGCGCCCGGACCTCTTCGGCCCGGGGCGGGACAAGGAGGACTTCCTGGTTTTCGACTGCTGCGGGAACCTGGACTTCTTCAACCAGGACCTTCCCGAACCCAAGGGCTCCGTGCCCAAGTCCCTGAGCCAGCGCATCGTGGAGCACCGCGTACGGATGATCTGCGGGATCGACTCGCAGGCCAAGCGCGACCACGCGGCCGGTGACCTGCGGCAGCTGCGGGAGGACACGGCGTCGTCGTTGCAGCGGTACGTGCTGGGCATGAACCGCGAGAACGTGCTGGTGCGCCCGCACCTGCGACTCGTGGAACGTTTTGGCCAGCCCGAGGCGTGGCAGACGCTGGACGAGTCCTCAGCCCAGGACGTCGTGGACAACCTCGCGGGGTTGCCGTCCAGCGAGCAGGACCCGGACGTGGACGCCAAGAGCTTCGACTTGCTGGTGCTGCGCTACCAGGTGGCCCTGCTGGACGGGGACGACGCCGCGGGGGAGAGCTACCGTGCCCGGATCCAGGAGATCGCGGAGCAGCTGCGCGGCAAGGACAAGATCCCGGCCGTCCAGAAGCAACTGGAGATCCTCGACGCCGCCGCCGGGGACGAGTGGTGGCAGGACGTCACCCTGCCCATGCTGGACGTGCTGCGCCAGCGTGTTCGCGGGCTGGTGGGGCTGATCGAGAAGACCCGGCGCAACCCCGTGTACACCGACTTCCAGGACACCCTGGAGGAGATCCGGGACGTGGAGCTGCAACCCCGTGCACCCGGCACGGACCTGGCCCGCTTCGAGCAGAAGGCCCGGGCGTTCCTCACCCAGCACATGGACCACGTGGCCATCGAGCGCCTGCGCCGCAACAAGCCGCTCACGGCGGCGGACCTGGCGAGCCTCGAGGAGATGATGATCGAGCACGGGGTGGGGGACCGGGACGCCCTGCGGGACGCCGCCGAGCGGAACCAGGGCATGGGCCTGCTCATCCGCAAGCTCGTGGGCATGGAACGGGTTGAGGTGTCCACGCTGTTCGCGGAGTACCTCAACGACTCCACCCACACCGTGGAGCAGATCCGGTTCATCGAACGGGTGATCGACGAGCTCACCCGCAACGGAGCCATGGAACCGGGGCGGCTCTACGAACCGCCCTTCACGGACATCGCCTGGTCCGGGCCGGAGGTCCTGTTCGAGGAGGAGGACGTGGATCGGATCATCGACCTCTCCACCCTGGTGCGCAGGCGAGCCGTCCCGGCGGAGGCACTGCCGCCCACGGGCTGACGGGTTGGCGGACCGACGGGCGCCGTGGTGTGCGGGCCGGCGGGAAGCGGACTCCACTGATTGTCACGGAGCCCCGAACATGCCGCCCCGCCCACGCTGTGCATACTGCGCGGCGCGGGCGGGGCGGGGCTGCGGCCCCGGAGCCCCCGTCTCCCGGCTCAGGCGACGCCCGATGAACTGAGGACGGGTCGCGCGCCGGCGCGGGCGGCGTCGTCGTCCTCCCGCTCGAGCTCCGTGCGCACGGACACCGCGGCGGCCACGAGGCGGTCGAGTGCTGCCTCCGTCTCGGGCCAGCCACGGGTCTTGAGCCCGCAGTCCGGGTTGACCCACACGCGCTCCGCGCCAATGGCGCGGGCGGCATGGCGCACCCTGCGAGCCACCTCCTCGAAGGAGGGCACGCGCGGGGAGTGGATGTCCCACACACCGGGTCCCACGTCCCTCGGGAAGTCCGCGGCGGCGAGACCGTCCACGATGCCCGAGCCGGAGCGGGAGGCTTCCAGCGTGGTGACGTCCGCGTCCAGACCCTCGATCGCATCCAGCACGGTCTCGAACTCGGAGTAGCAGAGGTGGGTGTGAATCTGCGTGTCCGCGGCGGCGGCGCCGGTGGCCAGTCGGAACGCGCCCACGGACCACTCCAGGTAGGCCGGACGGTCCGTCTCGCGCAGCGGCAGCAGCTCCCGCAGGGCGGGCTCGTCCACCTGCACCACGGCGGTGCCGGCGGCTTCGAGGTCGGTGATCTCGTCCCGCAGCGCCAGTGCCACCTGATCGGCCACCTCGGCCGCGGGGACGTCGTCGCGCACGAAGGACCACGCGAGAATCGTGACCGGACCCGTGAGCATGCCCTTCACCGGACGGTCGGTGAGCGACGCCGCGTAGCGCGTCCAGTCCACGGTGATGGGCACGCGCCGGGAGACGTCCCCGAACAGGATGGACGGGCGTGTGCACCGCGAGCCGTAGGACTGCACCCAGCCGTGGCGGGTGGTCGCGAAACCCTCCAGGGACTCCGCGAAGTACTGGACCATGTCGTTGCGCTCCGCTTCTCCGTGCACCAGCACGTCCAGCCCCAGCTCCTCCTGGGCGCGCACCGCGCGGGCGATCTCGGACCGGATGGCCTCCCAGTAGGCGGCGCCGTCCAGGCGACCCGCCCGGTGGGCGGCGCGGGCCGCCCGGATCTCGGCAGTCTGCGGGAAGGAGCCGATGGTCGTGGTGGGCAGCAGCGGCAGCCTCAGCCGCTCCTGCTGCGCCGCCCGGCGTTCGGCCGCTGAGGGGCGCCGTCGGTCCTCCGGGGAGACGGCCGCGGTGCGCTCGCGGATCTCGGGGCGGCGCGTCGCGGGGTGGGTGGCCCGGGCCTCGCGGATGCGGGTGTCGGTCTCCAGGGCCTCGCTGATCTCCTTCCAGCCGTGCTCGACGCCGCGCGCCAGCTCGACGACCTCGCTCACCTTCTGGTCCGCGAACGCCACCCAGCTGCGCACGTCCGGGTCCAGCCCGGTCTCCCGGGTGATGTCGTGCGGGACGTGCAGCAGCGGCGTCGCCGTGCCCACCGCCACGGGGCCGCGGGCCCCGGCACGCAACCGGTCCAGGGTGTCCGTGGCGCCCGCCAGGTTCGTGCGCCACACGGTGCGTCCGCCCACGACGCCGCCCACCACCGGCCGCTCGCCCCACGCCTCGAGCGCGGCCCGGGTGGGGACGGCCCCGCGGTCGAGGTCCACGGCGAGGGCGTCCACGCCCGTGCGGGCCAGCGCGAGGTGGGCGTCCTGCCCGGCGTCCCCGTAGCCCACGGTCACCAGCACCGAGGGGTGGTCCGACAGGGCGGTCAGCCGCGTGTACGCGGTGGTCACCGCGGAGAGGATCCGTTCGCGGGACGCACCCCAGCCGTCCGCGGCGAGGGCGGGCTCGTCCAGCTGCACCCACGGCACACCGGCCGCGTGCAGAGAGCTGAGGATCGAGACGTACTGGGCCAGGACGTCGTCGAGCCCTGCCAGGGGGTCCACCCGCGCGCCGTGGGCCGCGGGGGTCTCCGGGCGCGAGAGCAGCAGGAAGGTCACGGGACCCACCAGCACGGGGCGGGTCCGCACGCCGGTGCGCCGCAGGGTGTCCCGGTACCGGGAGACCAGGCTCTCCGGGTGCGCCCGCAGGGCGGTGCCCGGATCGAGCTCGGGGACGTAGTAGTGGTAGTTGGTGTCGAACCACTTGGTCAGCTCCAGCGGCTCCAGATCGTCCGTCCCCCGGGACAGGGCCGTGATCAGCTCGATCCCGCGCTCGGTGTCCGGCGCGGCGGGGAGGAGGCCCTCCGCCCGGAACCGGGCCGGCACGGCACCCAGGGCGAGCGCGGTGTCCAGGACGTGGTCCACGGCGAAGCCCTCGGAGGGCACGGCGGTGTCCTGCGTGAGCCCCAGTTCGCGCAGCCTGAGGGTCGTGCGCTCCCGGAGGTCGCCGAGAGTGTCCAGGACGGTCTGGGCCGGGTGCCGTGCGGGCTCCGCCCAGTAGGCCTCGAGGGCCCGCTTGAGTTCCCGGTCCGGGCCGATGCGCGGGTAGCCCAGGATCGTGGCGCTGGGCAGGGGGGTGGGATTCGTGACGGTCATGATCTCTCCTTGTAGGGGTTGGTGTGATGACGTGAAAAGGGTGTGAGGCAGCCGCGTCGCGGGTGGGCCGGCGACGGCGCTGTACGGGGTCACTGGGCGTGACGGGCGCGGCGGGCGTACCGGGGCACGTGCTCCAGCGCGCGTGGGCAGAGCCGCGCGTGCGGCTCTGCGGTGGGCGGTGCGCACGACGCCGCACGGTCAGGCCGCGGGGCTGCGGCCCCGGTACTCGCGGGCCGCATCCCGGACGCGCAGGTGCTCCAGGATGGTGAGCGCCGCGTCCGGGCGGTTGAACGTGTACAGGTGGAAGCCTGCGCAGCCCAGGTCCAGGAGGTCGTCGATCAGCGACAGCGTGGCCGCGGTGCCCCGGTGCCGCAGCTCCTCGGGGGAGCCCGAGGTGAGGAACCGGGTGAGCCGCTCGGGAACGGGCACTCCGGTGATCTCCGTCATCCGCTGCAACCGTTTCGGGTTGGTCAGGGGCATGAGACCCGCGACCACCGGGATGTGGATCCCCTCGGAGCGCGCCCGCTCCAGGAACGACGCGTAGTCCTCGGGCTCGTAGAGCACCTGCGTGATCGCGTAGTCCGCCCCGGCCTCCTGCTTCTCCCACAGGGACGCGAGATCCGCCTCGGGGTCACGCCCCCGGGCGGGGGACGGGTAGCACGCCACCGACACGGACAGCGGCCGCGTCCCGGGGCGGAACCCGTCCCCGAAACGACGCCGCTCGACGTCCCGGATGAGCCGCACCAGCTCCGAGGCCCGGCCGATCCCCCCGGGCGGGGTCCGCCACTGCCCGGCGCCCAGGGGCGGGTCCCCGCGCAGCGCGAGGAGGTCGCGGACGCCGTCGTCCAGCAGCTGCTCCACCGAACGCTCCAGCCCCGCGCGGTCGGTGCCACCGCACGTGAAGTGGGCCATCACGGGGGTCCTGGTGGTGCGGCGCAGATGGCGCAGCGCCTCGCGGGACACACCACGACCACCCGAGTGGCCGTGCGTGACGGAGAAGAAGTCGGGCCCGGCCTGGGCCATGGCGTCGATGCTGCGCCACACGGTGTCCGGGTCCGCGGTGGGGCGGGGCGGGAACACCTCGAAGGAGACGAGCGTGGAGCGCCGGGGGCGGCGCACCAGCCAGGACGTGCGCGCGGGCGGTTCGGCGCAGGACGGCTCGGACGAGTCCGGGCTGGGCGGTGGTGCGGCGGGTGCGCCCGCGCGGCAGGTGGCCGCCGTGGGAACGCCCCTGGGGTGGCTGGCACGTGCGGGATCGTGCTCGCCCGTCGAGGAGGTGGGGCTCGCGGGAGCGGCTGAGCCGGCGGGGTGGGCGCCTGACGTGGGAGCGGGCTCGTCCGTGGTGCGGGCCGCGGCCACGAGCTGCGGCCTGTCCTCGGCGCGGGCGGTCGGCGGTGTGACGGGCATATGAGAAAACCTCCGGCGGTAGGACGCCGGAGGTGGACCCCGTGCGCCGTACTTGCCAGCCACGCGGTTGCGCGGCGGCCGGATCGTCATCTGGGGCACCCCACTACAGCAGGAGGGTTGCCGCCCGGCCAGCCAGAGCTTTTCGCCGGGTCTCATGATCCTTTGGTGGGTGAGACGGTAGCACGAGGGCCCCGGGCCGTGGAAGGCGCCCGGTGCGGGCCGGTGCGGACCGGTGCGCCCCCGGGGCCGGACCCCGGGGACACACGTGTGGTCAGCGCCCGACCACGACCTCCAAGTTCTCACCGGAAGCCGGGTCGAAGAAGCACGTCTCGCGGGCGTTCGGCCGCACGTGGATCGTGGACCCCGCCTCCATCTGCAGAAACTTGTCCGCGCGGACGGTGGCGCGGTCCTTCTCCAGCCGCATGGCGCGGGCGTCCTCGGTCCCGGATTCCGGGGTGTCCGGCAGCACGCAGTGGATGAACGCCTCGGAGCCGAGCTTCTCCACCAGGTGGACCCGAAGGGGCAGCGCGGGGGTCCCCGGCGCGTCGCCCTCGCCCGTGATCTCCCACGACTCCGGACGGACACCCACGGTCACGGTGTCCCGCACGTGCGCCGAGAACTCGGCCGGCACGGGCACCCGCAGCCCGCTCGCGGCGTCGAGGACCGCGTGGCCGTCCCGGACGGGGACGTCGTGCACGATCGTCATGGCCGGCGACCCGATGAAACGGGCCACGAACACGTTCGCGGGGTGCTCGTAGAGGTGGATCGGATCGGCCACCTGCTGCAGCTGTCCGTCGCGCAGCACGGCCACGCGGTCGCCCATGGTCATGGCCTCGACCTGGTCGTGGGTCACGTAGATGGTGGTGACCCCCAGCTCCCGCTGGAGGTCCGCGATCTGGGCGCGGGTGGACACGCGCAGCGTGGCATCCAGGTTGGACAGCGGCTCGTCCATGCACCACACCTTGGGGTTGCGCACGATCGAGCGGCCCATGGCCACACGCTGCCGCTGGCCCCCGGACATGGCCGCGGGACGCTTGTCCATGAGGGGCCCGAGCTCCAGCATGGCGGCGGCGCGCTCCACCCGCTGCTCGATCTCGGCGCGGTCCAGCTTCTCGTTCTCCAGCGCGAAGGACATGTTCTGCCGCGCGGTCATGTTGGGGTACAGGGCGTAGGACTGGAACACCATGGCCACGTCCCGGTCGCGGGCCCGGGTGCCCGTGACGTCGCGGCCGTCGATGAACACGGCGCCCTCGTCCACGGGCTCGAGACCCGCGAGCATCCGCATGGCCGTGGACTTGCCGCTGCCGGAGGGACCCACCAGGACCAGGAGCTCACCGTCGCGGATGCTGAGATCGAGCTGGGACACCGCCGGGGGCTTGCCCGGGTCGAAGATGCGGGATGCGTGCTTGTACTCGACGGTGGCCATGGTGCTCCTCGGGCTCTCGGGTGGTGACGGTGGTGACGGAATCGATGCCCCGGCGTGACGGGCGGCTCGGGCTCGCCGTGGTGCTCAGTGGTGCGGGGGCCGTTCGGGGCGGGCCCCGGGTGGCGGCCCCGAGAGGAGCCGCCACCCGCGGAGGATCACAGCTTGGGCTTGATGTCCGAGTCGATGATCTTCTGGGTCTCGTCCTGCAGCTGCTGGAAGACCGTCTTGACGTCCTCGCCGCCAAAGGTGATGCGGTCCAGCGCGCCGCCGATCCGCTGACCGCCGCCGGAGACGAACACGCGGGCCGCGTCCTGCGGCTGGGTGTTCTCGTTCAGCTGCTTGATCGCGGTCATGGCGTTGGGGTTCTCGTCGAGGAACTTCTTCTCCTCGGGTTTGTCCATGGCGTCCTTGCGCACCGGCATGTAGCCGGTGGCCTGGGTGAACGTGATCGTGTTGTCGGTGTTCGTCATGAAGTCGATGAACTTGGCGGCGGTGAGCTTGCGCTCGTCGCTGATGCCGTTGGGGATCGCCAGGCCGGCGCCACCGGTGGCGCAGCCGGGCTTCGGGCCGGGCAGGTAGGTGGTGTAGAAGTCGAACGTGGCAGCCTCCTTGAGGCCACCCAGGGAGCCCGTGGACTCCAGCAGGGCGGCACCGTTGCCGATCCCGAAGTCGTTGGCGCCGTCCTGCACGATCTTGATGTGCCCCTCCGCCACGTGCTTCTTGAGGTACTCGCCGGCCTTGATGGAGTTCTCCTCGGTGAAGGTGGCGGTCCAGTCACGGGAGTAGGCACCCCCGAACGTCCAGATCATGCCCTGGAAGTACCAGTCCATGTAGTTGGCACCGTCCGGGAGGATCAGCGCGGGCTTGCCGCCGTTGGCCTTGACCAACTGGGGTGCCCACTGTGCGAACTCGTCCCACGTGCGGGGTCCGCGGTCCAGGGGCAGACCGGCCTTCTGCATCATGTCCTTGTTGAAGTACATGATGCAGGTGGAGCGGGCGTACGGCGCGCAGTAGTGCTTGTCGTTGAAGTTGTAGTCCTCGCGCAGCGTGTCCACGTAGGTGCTGGAGTCGATCCCGGCCTTCTGCCACAGGTCGTCCAGCGGGGTCACGGCCTCGTTCAGGGCGAAGTTGAACCAGTTCACGTCCGACGCCACGAACACGTCCGGGAGGTCCCCGCCCGCGAGAGCGGCGTTGACCTTCTGCGCCACCTCTTCGTAGTCGGCACCGCCGTCGATCAGCTCGGCCGGGGTGTCAGGGTTGGCCGAGTTCCACGCGTCGATGAGCTTCTGCTCCAGGCTCTTGGAGCTGGCGGGGTGGTTGGACCAGAACTGCAGGGGGCCGGAGGCCTCCTGCCCACCGGAGGAGCTTCCGCCCCCGGAGCCGGCGCAGCCGGACAGGGCCACGGTGGCGGTTCCGAGGCCCAGCAGGCCGAGGGCGTGACGACGTGAGAGTTCCATGTGTGCTTCTTCCTTCAGGAGGTGGTGGATGTGCTGGAGGGTGGTGTGTGGAGGGTCAGCCCTTGACCGCGCCCGCGGTCAGACCCTTGATCATGTGGCGCTGCAGCAGGATGAACACGATGATCATGGGGATGGTCGCGATGACCGTGCCGGCCATGACCGGGCCCCAGTTGCTCAGGCCCTCGTTGTTCTGCAGCTGGGTGAGGCCGATGGGCAGCGGGGCCACGGCGTCCGTGTCGGACATCAGGAACGGCCACAGGTACTGGTTCCACTCGGTCACCACGGTGATGAGGATGAAGGCGATCAGGGTGGGCCAGGACATGGGCAGCACCACGCGGAACAGCTTGCGCAGGAACCCCGTGCCGTCCATCTCCGCGGCCTCCATGACCTCGCGGGGCAGGCTGAGGAAGTGGTTGCGCATGAGGAACGTCCCGAAGGCCACCCCGGCCAGGGGGATGATGATGCCCTGGAACGTGTTGCGCCAGCCCAGCTCCGCCACGAGCGCGTAGTTGGAGATGATCGTGATCTGGCTCGGCACCATGAGGGACGCGATGACGAACAGGAACAGCACCTTCCGCCCAGGGAACTCGAGGAACGCGAAGGCATAGGCGGTGAGCACGCCCAGCACCACCTCGATCACGGTCAGGACCGTGGTGATGATGATCGAGTTGCGCAGGTACTGGCCGAAGTTGACCGTCTCGAACACATACCGGTAGTTCTCCGGCGCGAAGGGGTTGGGCCACCACGTGATGGGGTCGGAGTAGATGTCCGAGTGCTCCTTGAGCGACGTGATGATGATGAAGTACACCGGGACCGCCACGACCGCGAAGGCGAACGCCATGGCCAGGTAGCCGAGAATGCGGGAGATCTTCATGAGAACTGCTCACTCCGCTCTTGGAAGCGCACCTGAACGGCGGTGATCACCAGGACGATCAGGAACATGATGGTGGCGACCGCGGCTCCGTAGCCCGCCCGGTTGTTGACGAACGTCTCCTGGTAGACCTGGTAGACCATCGTGGTGGTGGACGTGCCGAAGGGCCCGCCACCGGTCATGACCTGGATGATGTCGAACACCTGGAACGAGTTCAGCAGCACGGTGATGGACAGGAAGAACGTGGTGGGTCGCAGCTGGGGCAGGGTGATGCGCCAGAAGCGGCGCCAGGCCGGTGTGCCGTCGATCTCGGCGGCCTCGTCCAGGTCGGTGCGCCGCGCCTGCAGGGCGGCCAGGTAGATCACGAAGGTGTAGCCCAGGTTCTTCCACACGTAGGTGACCGTGATCATGAACAGGGCCCAGCCCGGCTCCTGGTAGAAGTTGGGGGACTCCAGGCCCACCCGGCGCAGCAGGTCCTGCACCAGCCCGTAGCTGGGGTCGAAGACGAACTGGAACGCCACGCCCACGGCCGCACCGGAGATCACGTACGGCGCGAACACGAAGGAGCGGACGAAGCCGCGTGCCCTGAGCTTCTGGTCCAGCAGCAGCGCGAGCGCGAGCCCGAGGACCATGGACCCCACCACGGCGAACCCCGTGAACACCACGGTGTTCCAGAGGATCTGCCAGCTGACGGGGTCCTTGAACCACTCGACGTAGTTGTCCAGGCCGATGAACGTGGCCTTGGGCGAGGAGATGTTCCAGCTGTAGAAGGACAACCGGATGTTGTCGATCAGCGGCCGGTAGGTGAACACGGCCAGCAGCAGGAGGTTCGGGACGGTCAGCGCGAACGCCAGGGCTACTTGCTTGGCGTTCCAGCGGCGCCGGCGCCGAACGGTGGCAGGAGGGTGGCTGGTTGAGGGCACGGCTTCACGACCAGCGGGCAGGGATGTACTCACAGGTAATCATCGTGGAGGGTCGTTGTGACGGTCTGGCAAACAGCATCGGGGGCCATCTGTCACCCCGAGTTCGCCTGGCGGCAACCTGGCGCTGCTATCCGGCACAAGGTTCGCAGCACTGCCGCGCCGGGCCGCGCGAGCCCCCACCCGTCCTGGCCGTCGGGCACAAGTGTGCGCGCGGCCCGGCCAGGCCCGCGGGAGGGTGGGCCTGGTCCCGACGCGGTGGGCGGGACTGGTCCCAGCGGGACGGAGGCAGGTGCTAGACAGGATCCATGGCACTTCTGGAGCAGCTACCCCGGGACCTCGTGAGCGCACTGGGGGTGAGCGGTGCCCGCAGCCTGAGCGGCGGGGACAGCGCCAACGCCTTCCGGCTGGAGACCGGCAACGGCCCGGTCTTCGCCAAGACCATGCCCCACCCGGCCCCCGGGGTGCTTCCCCTGGAGGCCGCCGCCCTGGAGAAGCTGCGGGCGGTGGCACCCGAGAAGATCAGTGTTCCGGCCGTGCGCTTCGTGTCGGAGGAGGCTCTGGCGCTGGAGTGGATCGAGGAGGCGCACGGGGCGCCGGACCGGGCCACCGAACGCAGCTTCGGCACAGGGCTCGCGGCGGTCCATGCGGCTCCCGCTCCGCACGTGGGCTGGCTGGGCCCGGAGCTGCCGGAGCGCATCGGGTCCGTTCCGGTGGACCTCACCCCCACGGACGACTGGGCGGACTTCCTGCTGGAGCGGCGCATCGAGCCCCTCCTGCGGCAGGCCGTGGACGCCGGGAACCTGGACCCGGCGGCGTCGGCGCTGCTGGAGTCGCTGGCTCCGCGGGCGGCCGAGCTGGCCGGTCCGCCCGAGCCCCCGAGCCTGCTGCACGGCGACCTGTGGGCCGGCAACCGCGTGGTGGACGCCTCCGGGGGCAACTGGCTGATCGACCCGTCCTCGTTCTACGGCCACCGCGAGTACGACCTTGCCATGATGCAGCTCTTCGGTGGCTTCGGCCGCGAGTGCTTCGCCGCGTACGACGACGCCCACCCCCTCGCGGACGGCTGGCATGAGCGGGTGCCGTGGTACCAGCTGCCTCCGCTGCTCATCCACGCGATCCGCTTCGGTGGCGGCTACGGGGCGTCCGTGATGAGCGCGCTGCGCCGTCTGGGGTGAGTGCCGCCTCGCGGGCGGGTCCCGTGGCGTTGGACACGGCTCCCGCCCGTACAGCATGATGCTTACTAGATTGTCTAGTTATCGGTGACGCGAGGTGGAGCATGGCGCAGAGTGCCGCGGGGTTGCTGGCCGCCGGGCCCGAGGCCCGTGCTCTGCGCCGGGTGATCACGCTCAACCACGAGATCGACCACCAGCTGCAGCGGATCATGGGCCTGAAGGAGACGGACTTCTCGGCCATGGCCCTTCTGATGCGCCGCCCCATGGGCCCCACGGAGCTGGCGCGGGCGCTGCACATCACCACGGCATCGGCCACGGCCATGGTGGACCGGCTGGTCCGGGCGAGGCACGTGGTGCGTGAACCCCATCCCGAGGACCGCCGCCGCATGACAGTGCGGGCCGTGGAGCGCTCCACGGCAGAGGTGGCCGCGCAGGTCGCCCCCATGGTCGCCATGGTCGAGGAGGAGCTCGCGACCCTCGATGAGCCCGGCCGCCGCGCGGTGCTGCAGTTCCTCACGGGGATGGTCACCCGCATGGAGGACCACCTGGAGCAGCTGTGCGGGCGCCCGGCAGCGGCCGCGGCGGGTGGGCCCGTGTGTCCGGTCCACGCGGAGGAGTCCTCGTGACGGGCTCCGCGCGCGATCTTCCCGAGGTCCCCGCGGGGGGCACCCCCGTGACCGCAGGTCCCTGTACCGCCTCCGGCCACGACGCCGCATGGCTCCCTTTCCGCGCCGCCGTCCTGCGCGAGCTGGAGGACTTCTTCGCATCGCCCGCCCACCGCGTGCCCTGCAGCCCGGGGTTTCCGCTGCTGTGGGAGCGGATCCGGGAGCAGCTGGCGGGCGGCAAGCTCATCCGCCCGCGCCTGACGCTCATCGCGTGGCGCTCCTTCGCCCGGGTTTCCGGCGGGGGCGACGCCGCCGCGCGGGTTCCGGACGCGTCCTGCGTGCGGCTGGCGGCGTCGTTCGAGATGCTGCACGCGGCGCTGCTGGTGCACGACGACGTGGTGGACCGGGACTGGCGCCGCCGGGGCCGCCCCACGGTGGGCGAGCTGTTCCGCCGGGACGCCGTGGCGGCCGGCGCGAGCGCGGAGGAGGCGCAGCACGCGGGGGAGTCCGCGGCGATCCTCGCCGGGGACCTGCTGCTCTCGGGCGCGCTGCGACTGGCCACCACGTGCACCGCGGACCCGCGGCGTTCGGGCGCCGTGGCAGACGTGGTGTTCGAGGCCGTGACCGCCTCGGCCGCCGGGGAGCTGGACGACCTGCTGCTGTCCCTGCACCGCTTCGGGGTGGGGCACCCGGGCGTGCAGGAGATTCTGGACATGGAGCGGCTCAAGACGGCCACGTACTCGTTCGAGGCGCCGCTGCGCGCCGGCGCCCTGCTCGCGGGCGCGGCGGTGGACGACGCCGAGCGGCTGGCACGCGCGGGTGCGCTGCTGGGCGTGGGCTACCAGGTGGTCGACGACGTCCTGGGCACCTTCGGGGACCCGGAGGTCACGGGCAAGTCCGTGGACGCGGACCTGCGCTCGGGCAAGGCCACCGTGCTCACGGCCCACGGGATGCAGGTTCCGGACGCCCGCCGGGTGCTCGGGCAGCTCGCGGCGGGCACCGCCACGGTGGAGCGCGCGCGGGAGGCGCTCGCGGCGTCGGGCGCGCGGGAGGCCGCCGTGGAGCTGGCCACCGACCTGGTGGGGCAGGCCCGCGAGCTCCTGGACGGGCTGGCCCTGCCGGAGGATGAACGCGCCCAGCTGGACAGCCTGTGCCACCACGTCCTGAACCGAGACTCGTAGTGAGGACCCCCATGACCGCTCCGGACGCCCACGCGTTCGCGCCGCTGCGCCTGTACACCGGCACCGCCCTGACCGCCTCCGGGCGGGTGATCGGCGAGTACTCCACCTCGTTCTCCCTCGCGTGCCGCACCCTGCCGGGCCCGGTGCGCCGGGACATCGCCGGGATCTACGCGCTCGTGCGCGTGGCGGACGAGGTGGTGGACGGCACCGCACAGGCCGCGGGCCTGGATGCCACGCAGGTGCGCGCGGCTCTGGACGAGTACGAGGCGGCCGTGGACCGGGCACTGGACACCGGGTTCGCCACGGACCTGGTGGTCCACGGCTTCGCGGACGTGGCCCGCCGCCACGGCTTCGGGCGCGAGCTCACCGCCCCGTTCTTCGCCTCGATGCGCGCGGACCTGGAGGTCGCGGAGCACGACGGCGCCTCCCTGGAGTCCTACATCTACGGTTCCGCGGAGGTGGTGGGCCTGATGTGCCTGGCCGTGTTCATGGACATGCCCGGGACCCTCGCGGACACCCCCGCCCAGCGCGGGCTGCTGACGGACTGCGCCCGGCGGCTGGGCGCGGCGTTCCAGAAGGTCAACTTCCTGCGGGACCTCGGCGCGGACCACGACCAGCTGGGACGCACGTACTTCCCCGGCGCGGACCCCGATCACCTCACGGAGGCGCAGAAGACCGAGCTGCTCGCGGACCTCACCGCGGACCTCGACGCCGCCGTGCCGGGCATCCTCGCCCTGGACCGGCGCGCTCGTCGTGCGGTGGCCATGGCCCACGGGCTGTTCGGGGAGCTCGCGCGCCGGATCGAGCGGGTTCCCGCGCACGAGCTGACGCGGCGCCGGATCAGCGTGCCCACCGCGGTGAAGCTGCGGATCGCCGCGCGCTCCCTGTCGAACACGGAGGTGACGGCGTGAGCCGGGAAGACCACGAGCACCAGGGCGGAGAACACACGGCCATGAAAAGCGCGAACGAGAGCACGAGCACCGGCGCGGCGCGCACGGCTCCCGGCGGCGGGGGCGCCCCGCGGACGGTCGTGGTC
>NZ_JASDCY010000054.1:0-18791 GCF_030407675.1 Kocuria sp. APC 4018
GGCGGGCAGCCGGCCGATGAGTCCCGTGATGAGGAACGGCCAACCACCCGCGGACACGAGCGAGGGGGCACCGGCCGGTGCGGGCGGCGTCATGCGCGGGGATTCGTGGGGCGGGGGTGTGCTCATGTGCGTGCTCCTGGGTACGACCGACGACCGCGCACCCGACCACACACGCGGAGAACCCCTGACAACGCTGCGATTCTACCGGGGCCCCGCCCGGCGGTGGTGCTGTCTTGTGGAGCAAGCACAGCCTGAGCAGCGAAAATCTGCTTTTGCTCCGTTAGAGCGGACCCCCCACACGAGGATTAAGTGCAGAGTTTGCCGTCTACTGCCCGGTAGACGGCAAAACCTGCACTTAATCTTCAGCGGAGGCGGGCGGTGGGCGGGTCGGCTTTGCACGCATCCCCACATGCCGTGCACGCCAGGACCAGCCGCCACGTGTCCCGCATCACATACTGGGACCATGACCAACACAGCAGACAGTGCGCGCCACACCGTCATCGTGGGCGCAGGCACCGCAGGATCCATCGTCGCCGGGCGCCTGGCCGAGGCCGGCCACCACGTCACACTCGTGGAGGCGGGCGGTGAGGACACCAACCCGGCCATCCCGCACCTCTCCCGTCTGGGCGAGCTCTGGCACAGCCCCGAGGACTGGGACTACTTCACCGTGCCGCAGGAGCACGCCTCCGGGCGGGTGATTCACTGGCCGCGCGGGCGCGTGCTGGGCGGCTCCCACGCGCTCAACGCCGCCATCTGGGTGCGTGGCAACCCGCTCGACTACGACGACTGGGCCGCGGCCGGCTGCGAGGGCTGGGCGTGGCGCGACGTCGCCCCCGTCTTCGAGGCGCTCGAGGCCTACGACGGCCCCACCGCGGACGACGACGCCGCCGCGCCCCGCGGCACGGACGGTCCCGTTCCCGTGGTCGGCGGCTACCGCCTCAGCCCGATCTTCGACTCGATCATCGCGGCCGCCGAGGCCGTGGGGGTGCCGTTTAACGCCGACTACAACTCCGGCGCCCAGGAGGGCATCTCCCAGGAGCAGCTGACCGTGGCCGACGGCAGACGCGTGACCACCTACATGGCGTACGCGAAGCCGTGGGTGGACCGGGGCGCCATCGAGGTCCGCACCGGGGCGGTGGTGGAACGGCTCGTGCTGACCGACGGCCGGGTCACGGGGGTCCAGCTGCACGCGGGGCCGAACGCCGAGGTGGAGGGCGTCTCGCCGGAGGAACCCACCGCGGACCTCGGCTCGGCCGGGGAGGTCATCGAGGCGGACGAGGTGGTGCTGTGCGCCGGGGCGCTGGACAGTCCCAAGATTCTCATGCGCTCGGGCATCGGCCCCGCGGAGCACCTGCGGGAGGTGGGGATCGAGCCGGTGGTGGACCTGCCCGGCGTGGGTGAGAACCTCCACGACCACCTGCTCGTGCCCGTGATCGCAGAGGCCACGGCCCGGACCATCGAGCACCCCGAGGACGAGATCGCGGTGACCCAGACGCACCTGTTCTGGAAGTCCACCCCGGACCAGGACCGCCCGGACACCCAGCCTCTGCACTTCTGCGTGCCCATGTACGACGACCAGATGGAGGGCCCCGCCAACGCCTTCACACTGCACACCGGGCTGGTGCGCCCGTACTCGCGGGGCCGGATCACCCTGACCGGGCCCAGCAGCACGGATCCGGCGAACTACGACCCCAACATCTTCTCGGACCCCCGGGACCGAGAGGCGCTGCGGGCATCGCTGCGGCAGGGACGGGCGATGGCGGCGTCCTCCCCTCTGGCCGAGGAGTGGGGCGCGCGGGAGATCTACCCCGGACCGGACGTGGTCACCGAGGCGGACGAGGACGCCTACATGGACCGGGCCGTGACCACCTACCACCACCAGGTGGGCACGTGCCGCATGGGCACCGACCAGATGGCCGTGGTGGACCCCGCCACGCTGCGCGTGCGAGGAGTGGACGGCGTGCGGGTGGTGGACGCCTCCGTGATGCCGTTCATCACCAACGGCAACACGAACGCCCCCTCCGCCATGATCGCCGAGAAGGGGGCGCGGATGCTGCTGGGAGAGTGACCTGAGACCGGGTCACCGGAGCCGAGGCCCGACCAGAGCCCGGGAGAGCGCGTGCGCTCCGGGGCGGCGTGCAGATCCCCAGGCGGCCGTCGGACCACGAGAAATGCGCCCCGCCGCAATCGGCAGAGCGCATTTCTCGTGGTCCCCGGGGAGCTGCCCTCGCCCGCAAACGAATGATCAGGGAGTGATCAGGAGATCACCGTGATGTTCGTGGCCTGCAGGCCGCGGTCGCCCTGCTGCACCTCGAACTCGACCTTGTCGCCCTCGTTGAGGGAGCGGAAGCCGCCGGAGTTGATGCCGGAGAAGTGGGCGAAGACGTCGTCGGAGCCGTCCTCGGGGGCGATGAAGCCGAAGCCCTTGTCAGCGTTGAACCATTTGACGGTGCCAGTAGTCATAGTCAGACCTGTCTTTCTGGAAGAAAGTGAGCTCGTCCCGAATTTCGGGTGCTCGGCGCTGCGATGCTTGCCATGAACGTTTCTTCAGAAAAACTGCCACACCTCAGACGGTGGGGTGATGCTTAAAAGACAAAACGAAACCTCAACAACTTCTCCTCAAGCTACGGCCCCGGCAGGCCGGAGTCAAACGCCGCTCCCCCCGACGCCCCTCCGACCCGCCCTCCTCCAGACGGCCCGGGTGCCCGGTCTCAGACGCGCGCTGCGGCGAACGGGTAGTCCACGTAGCCCTTGGGTCCACCCAGGTAGAAGGTCTTGGGGTCCGGGGTGTTCAGCTCCAGCCCGTTCCGCCAGCGCTCCACCAGGTCCGGGTTGGCGATCAGCTCACGCCCCACCATGACGCCGTCCGCGAGGTCCGCGGCCATGATGTGCTCGGACTCCTCGAGCTCGGTGTACTCGCTGAAACCGCTGTTGAGGTAGAACACGCCGTCGAACTGGCCGCGCAGCTCCTGCACGAACTCGCCGTCGATGTCCTTGTGCAGCACGGAGAGGTAGGCCAGGCCCAGGTCCCGCAGGCCGGCGAGCAGCGCGGAGTAGGTGGCGCGGACGTCGTCGTGGTCGTCCTCGATGGCACCCTGGACGTTGTGCTCGGGGGAGATCCGCAGACCCACCCGGGCCCCGCCGATCTCCTCGGCGACGGCGCGCACCACCTCGATCACGAAACGCGCCCGGTTCTCGGGCGAGCCGCCGTACTCGTCCTCACGGTGGTTGGCGGACGGGGCCAGGAACTCGTGGAGCAGGTACCCGTTCGCGCCGTGGATCTCCACACCGTCGATCCCCGCGTCCACCGCACGGCGCGCGGCGGAGACGAACTCCTGCCGGATGCGCGGCAGCTCGTCGGTCTCCAGCGCGCGCGGCACGGGAATGGGCTGCTTGCCGCTGGGCACGTGGGTCTGCTGGTCGATGCCGACGGCGCTCGGGGCCTCCGGCGTGGCGCCTCCCGTGAGCTCGGGGTGCGAGACGCGGCCCGCGTTCATGACCTGCATGAACACCACGCCACCCTTGTCGTGGACCCCCTCGGCCACGCGGGACCATCCGAGGGCCTGCTCAGAAGTCTCGATCCCGGCCTGGCCCCAGAATCCACGGCTCGTCAGTGCGGGGAACGTGCCCTCGGTGACCACGAGCCCTGCGGAGGCCCGCTGCGCGTAGTACTCCACGTTCATGTCCTTGGGCACACCGTCCTCGTCGGAGCGCATCCGGGTGAGCGGCGCCATGGCCACACGGTTTGTGAGCTCGAAGGCTCCTACGGTGATGGGGTCGAACAGGGTGGGCATGCGGGTCCCTCCGTTGAAACTGCGGTTACTGCCTGGTCATCAGGGACAACACCCTTGCTGCGCTGACCATTCCTGCGGAAAGTTCACGGGGTGCGGAGACCGCCGCAGAGGCACGCCGACGCCCCTCCCCCACATCCCGGGCACACCAGGGGCCGGGTACCCCCGCTCCCGCGAGCGGTCCGCACCCGGCCCCGTCGATCCCCCATCGGGCCACCTGCTCACCCGGTCATTCCCCTGGTCTTGTGCAGTGCACGGCACTGCATGGAGCGAGGTCGCCGATCAGCGGGAGATCACCTTGCTCGCCGCCACGGACTTGAGACCCTCCACGCCGAACTCCAGGCCGAAGCCGGACTTCTTGATGCCGCCGAAGGGGATGCGGGGGTCCACGGCGCCGTGCTTGTTGATCCACACGGTGCCGGCCTCGAGGCGCTGGGCCACGGCCATGGCGTTCTCCGTGCTGGAGCTCCACACGGACGCCCCGAGCCCCACGTCCAGGCCGTTGGCCATGGCCACGGCCTCGTCCACGTCCGAGTACTTGATGATGGGCAGCGCGGGTCCGAACTGCTCCTGGGCCACCAGCGGGTTGTCGTTGGGCAGGCCCGCGATGATCGTGGTGGGGTAGAAGTAGCCGGGCTGGTCCGCCACTGGATCCCCGCCCATGAGCACGCGCCCGCCACCCTTCTTGGCGTCCTCCACGAGCCCGGCCACGATGTCGTACTGCTGCTTGTTCTGCAGCGGGCCCAGCACGTTCTGCTCCTCGCGGCCGTTGCCCATGGGCATCTGGCGGGCCACGGCCACGAGCGCCTCGCACACCTCCTCGTACACGTCCTCGTGCACGTACAGCCGCTTGAGCGCCGCGCACGTCTGCCCGGTATTGATGAACGCGCCCCAGAAGAGGTCCCCGGCAACCGCCTGGGCGTCCACGTCCGGGAGCACGACGCCGGCGTCGTTGCCCCCCAGCTCCAGGGTCAGGCGGGCGAGGCCGTCCGCCGCGGAGCGCATGATGGCCTGGCCGGTCTTCGTGGAACCGGTGAACATGATCTTGTCCACGTCCTCGTGGGTGGACAGCGCCTTGCCCACCTCCCCGCCGCCGGGGACCACGCGCAGGACGTCCGCGGGCAGCGCCTGGTTGAGCACGTGCACCAGGCCCACCACGGACAGCGGCGTGTACTCGGAGGGCTTGACCACCACGGTGTTGCCCATGCGCAGCGATGCCGCGACCTGCCACACGGTGATCATCATGGGCCAGTTCCACGGCCCGATGGCCCCCACGACGCCGAGCGGCACGTACTGCAACTCCGCGTACCCGGACTCGTCGTTCACGAGCACCTCGGGCTCCAGCGGGAAGTCCGCGCTGGCACGCAGCCACCCCACGCAGCCGCCCACCTCGAACGCCGCGTTCGGCCCGTTCTTCACGGGCTTGCCCTGCTCGCGGGACAGCAGCTCGGCGAGCGCCTCCGCGTTCGCCTCGACGGCGTCCGCGGCCCGGTGCAGGTACTCGGAGCGCTTCGCGTGACCCAGCCCCGCCCAGTCCGGCTGGGCCGCGCGGGCGGCGGCCACGGCGTCGTCGAGCTCGGCGGTGGTGGACTCGTGGACCGTGCCGACCACCTCCCCCGTGGCGGGGTCCAGGATCTCGCGGCCGGACGGATCGGTGATGGCCGAGAGCAGGTCTTGGCAGGTGTTCACAGTGACTCCTCGTGGCGGTGGACGGGCGGCGCGGGTGAGCGCGGCCGACTGCTGCCATTGTGCCGTGGATCACGTCCCGGCGTGGCCGGGGGAACGGTGTCCGGCAGTCCAGGACAACTGCCGCGCGCTGAGCGACAACACCGGCCGCTGTGACGCACAACACAATAGGGAAAACGATCCGCTCACCCCCGGAGGCCACCGTGTCCCAACCCACCACACTGGCGAGACGCCACCTGTCCACCACCGCGCTGGTGTTCATGATCATCGCCGCGTCCGCACCGCTCACCGTGCTCGCCGGCGGGGTGCCCACCACGTTCGCGGTCTCCGGGATCCTGGGCGTGCCCGTGAGCTACCTGGCGCTCGGCGTGATCATCATGCTCTTCGCGGTGGGATACGGCGCCATGAGCGGCCACATCCAGAACGCGGGCGCGTTCTACGCCTACATCACCGAGGGGCTCGGCAACCGGCAGGGCGTGGCCGCGGCCATCCTGGCGCTGGTCTCCTACAACATGATGCAGGTGGGGCTCTACGGGCTCTTCGGCTTCTCCCTGGCCACGCTGCTGTCCACGTCGCTGGGCGTGAGCATCCCGTGGTGGGCCGCCGCCCTGCTGGGCTGGGTGGTCGTGGCCGCCCTGGGCGTGAACAGCGTGGACCTCTCCGCCAAGGTGCTCGGCGTCCTGGTGGCCCTGGAGTTCGTGGTGGTCACCGTGGTCTCCGTGCTGGCCCTGGTGAGCGCCCCCGAGGGGATCTCCGCCGAGCCCCTGCAGCCCTCCAGCTTCTTCGCCGGCGGCGTGGGGGTGCTGCTGTCCTTCGGATTCGCGGCGTTCATGGGCTTCGAGTCCGGCGCGATCTACTCGGAGGAGACCAGGAACCCCCGCCGCACGGTCGCCCGCGCCACCTACATCGCGGTGGGCGTGATCGCCGTGTTCTACGCGGTCTCCGCATGGGCACTGGCCGTGGGGGTGGGCCCCTCTCAGATCGTGGCCGCCGCCCAGGAGTTCGGCCCGGACCTCGTGTTCGTGTGGCTCTCCGAGCGCAGCCCGGCCCTCGCCACAATCGCCAACGTCCTGTTCATCACCTCGCTGCTCGCGGCCCTCGTGGCGTTCCACAACGGCGCCGCGCGCTACTTCTTCGCGCTGGGCCGCACGGGTGTGCTCCCCCGCCGGCTGGGCGGGGTGTCCCCGCGAACGGGCGCCCCGGTGGCGGGCTCCGTGGCGCAGTCCGTGATGGGGCTGGCGGTGATCGTCGTGTTCGCTATCGCGGGCGCGGGCTCCGAGCTCGGCGAGCTGTTCCCCGTGCTCACGCTGTTCACGTGGCTCACGAACGCCGCCGCGTTCGGGCTGGTGTTCCTGCTGGCCGTGACCTCCGTGGCCGTCCTGGCCTGGTTCGCCCGCGACCACCACGGCCACGGGGTCTGGACGCGCATCGTTGCACCGGCCATCTCCGCCGTGGCGCTCGTGGCGGTGGCCGTGCTGGTGCTCTCCAACTTCGACCTGCTGATCGGCGCCGAGGGCTTCTCCCCGCTCGTGGTCGTGATGCCCGGGATCATCATCGGCTCCGGCGTGGTGGGCCTGGTCTGGGGCGAGATCCTGCGCCGCACCCGCCCCGAGATCTACGCCGCCATGGACAACGTGGACCAGATCCCCGAGTCCCAGGAGATCCCGGTGGTCCCCGAGCGGCAGTGACGCCGCCGCACGACGCCGCCCGGCCGGGTCCAGCGGGCACGCCCGGGTCGAGCCGAGCGCCCGTTGCGGACCCAGCTGACTCCCGGGACGGTTCACGGTCTACGGCGACGCCGCGCCCCCGGGCGATGGCCGCGGCGAGCGGGCGGCGTCGTGAACCGGGGCTCAGGAGGAGGCGAGCACGCGGCGCCGGTACGCGGAGGGTGTCTCCCCGAACTCGGCTTTGAAGATCTTGCTCACGTGCGCCGGATCCGTGAGACCGCAGCGGGCACTGAGGGTGTGGACGGCCTCCTGGCGGTGCGCGGGATCGGCGAGGGCCGCGCGCACCGCGGTCAGCCGGGCGGCGCGGATGTGGGAGGCCACCGTGAGGCCCTGCGCGGCGAAACGGCTGTGCAGCTGCCGCACGGACACGTACAGCGCGCGGGCCACGGACCCCGGGGAGAGCTCCGGGTCCGCGAGGTGGTCCGCGATGTACGCCGTGGCCTGCTGCACCAGCAGGTCCCCGGCCTGTTCGGCAGCAGGTTCCACGACCTCCGCGGAGAGCACGCTGACGAGCATGTCCAGCGCGGAGCGCACGAGCTTGATGGCGTGGGGGCCGCGCAGCAGGTCCATGTTCTCGGCCAGGTTGCGGAACATGGGCACCGCCACCCGGCCCAGCCCGTCCTCCTGCCCGATGCGCCGGGCGGTCACCAGGTCCAGCTGGGCGGGGATCAGCTGCACCACCGAGCGGGGAAAAGTCATGATCATGCTGCGCTGGGGGCCCTCGTAGACCAGCTCGTACGGGCGGTAGGCCACGTACAGCCCCAGGCTGCCGGGGCTCAGCACGCACTCCCGTCCGTCCTGGCGCAGCTGGGCCTCACCCTCCAGCTGGAGGCTCAGCTTGAGGTACTCTCCGGCGTCCTGCTCCACCATCTCTGCGGTGCGGACCACGCGGTGGGCGTTGGTGGTCATGTCGAAGAGGTGGACGTCGTCCAGCTCCACCGTGGTGAGGTCCGCACGGAACGCGCTCTCCACAGGGGCGGTGATCTCCAGGGCCGCGAAGGACGCGTTGATGAGCTCGCGCCACTGGGCCATGGTGAGGTCGCGGCGCTGATCGGACGCGGAACCAGGGCGGTCCGGTCGCGCGTGGCCCACCGGTTGCGCCGACTCGGTGGAATCTCGCATGTGCGCCCCTCTCCCTGCCGCGGGAACCGCCTCGACCGTTTCCCGCATGGTACGCGCCGGGCACCCCTCCGGCCCGGTGTTGCAGCGGGGGGGCTGTGCAGTGCCCCTAGAGTGATCTCGTACCGCGCCGACGCCCCGTCCGGGGCCGGCTCCCGGGGCCCAGCGCCCCGGCCGCCACCTCAACCCCGAAGGGTGACCATGTACGCCGATCCCACCGACATGAACGCCATCCGCGAGCTGCTCCACGAGATCCTCCGCAACGACCCTGCCCCGCTGCACCTGGGGATCGACCTGGGCGAGATCGAGCAGGGCAAGGTCACCATGTCCATGACCGTCTCGGACTTCATGGCCAACGGCCACGGCATCTGCCACGGCGGGTACCTGTTCACCCTCGCGGACACCACGCTCGCGTACTGCTGCGCCACCGCGGGCGCGCCGATCGTCACGCGCAACGCCGAGATCACGTTCACGGCCCCCGCGCACACCGGCCAGACCATCACGGCCACGGCCACGCGCCGGGTCAGCTTCGGCAGGAACCAGATCTGCGACGTCGTGCTGGAGGCCGACGGCCGCGTGGTCGCCTACTTCACCGGCCAGGGCACCACGCCCCCGGCCCCGAAGACGCAGGTGCAGGCCTGACACCGAGCTTCTGAACGACGACGATCCCCGCGGCACCCGTACGAGGTGCTGCGGGGATCGTCGTCCGGGCCGGGCGCGGGTGGCCTGCACTCGGCCCGCCCGGTCGCGCGGGGCCCCGCCGAGCGGCGTCGTTCTCCGCAGGGGGCCGGGCGCGGGGCGCCCAGCAGAGGCCGGAGCGGGGATCAGACCGCGGACCAGCCGCCGTCCGAGGGCAGGACGGCGCCGTTGACGTTGACGCCGTCGTCGCTGGCCAGGAAGCAGATGGAGGACGCGAGGTGGGCCGCGCTGGCCACACCGGGCATGTTCGCCTGCACGGTGGCCAGGCGGGCGCCGCCGAACTGCGAGGCGTCCTTCGGGATCTGGATGCCCGTGGCCACTCCGCCCGGGGCCACCACGTTGAAGCGCAGCCCGGAGGTGGCGTACATGAACGCGGAGTTGCGGGTCATGCCGATCACCGCGTGCTTGGACGCCGTGTAGGCGATGCCCGCCGCGGAGCCGCGCAGCCCGGCCTCCGAGGCCAGGTTCACCACGCTTCCGCGGCCGGCCTCGAGCATGAGCGGGACCACCGCGCGGGTCAGACGCATCATGGCCTCCACATTCACGGCGAACACGCGCTGCCACGTGGCGTCCGTGACCTCGTGCACCGGGGCGAAGTTGTCCATGATCCCGGCGTTGTTCACCAGGGCGTCGACGCGGCCGTCGCAGGCGGCCACGACCCGCTGGGCGGCGTCCTCCTCGGTGAGGTTTGCCGTCACGGGCACCAGGTTCTCCCCGAGCTCCTCGGCGAGGCTCCTCAGGCCGTCCTCCGCGAGGTCCACGGCGACCACGCGGCCGCCCTCCTGGACCACGCGCATGGCCACGGCACGGCCGATGCCCGACGCCGCTCCGGTCACCACCACGGTCTGGCCGGCGAACCTCTCCGGGGTGGCCTTCTCCACCCACTCGGCGTTGAGCATCTGGGGCATGGCGGGATTCTCGGACATCTGGATCTCCTTCGATCAGCACATCGACGAACAGTGGGGTGGTTCAGACGGAGTCCGTGCGGTGCACGATCCGCCCGTCGCACACGGTCAGCTCCGCGGTGACATCCTGGAGTTCCCGGACGTCCACCTCGAAGGGATGACGGTCCAACAGCACCAAGTCTCCCAGGAAGCCCTCCGCAATACAGCCCACCCTGTGCTCCTCGAACGAGGCCTTGGCGGCCTCCACGGTGTAGGCGTCCAGGGCCTCGGCCACCGTGATGTTCTGGGTGGTGTCCGTGACCTTGCCGGACACGGACGTGCGGGTCACGCACGCGGAGATGCCCAGCCAGGGGTTGGCCGTGGTCACCGGGAAGTCCGAGTTGCTCGGCGCCGTGATCCCGCGGTCCAGGAACGTGCGCATAGGGTAGGTCCGCCGCATCCGCTCCGGACCCAGGTTCGTGAGGTAGGAGTCCCCGAGCTCGTGGAGGAACGCCGTGGAGGACGCCGCCACGATCCGGCCCCCGACCAGCCGCCGGAGGTCCTCCTCGGTGGGCAGCGCGCAGTGCTCCACCCGGTGACGACGCCGCGTGACCGCCTTCTCGTAGGCCGCCTCGGGGTCCTCGGCCTCGGCGGCGACCTCGCGGCCCGCCCCCTCGATGAGGTCCAGGGCCTGTTCCACGGCGCGCTCCCCGATCCCGTGGATGGCCAGCCGCAGACCGTTGCGCAGCGCCTGGGCGGCCATGGGGGCGATGTCCGGGGTGTCGTAGTAGAGGATGCCGCGGGAGTCGGTGCCCTCGAAGGGCTCCTCCACCGCTGCGGTCCGTCCACCCACGGAGCCGTCCAGGATGAATTTCATGCCCTGGATCCGCACCATGTCGTCCCCCAGACCGCTGCGGATCCCGGTGCCGATCACCTCGTCGTAGCTGCCGTGGAAGTCACCGAGCTTCAGCGCGAAGTACCACGGGCGGAACCGTGTGGTGAGCTCTCCCTCCTCCTTCAGCCGCAGGTAGGTGCCCATCTCCAGGGGCCCGGTGCTCATGTCGTGCACCGTGGTGAGCCCCCACGCCGCGAAGTCCTGCTGGGCCACGCGCATGCCGTCCAGCAGCTCGTCCGCCCCGCTCACGGGCAGGTCCGCGAGCGACATCGCGGTCTCCTGGAGCAGCCCGGTGGGCTCACCGCTCTCATCCCGCACGATGCACCCGCCGGAGGGGTCCGGGGTGTCCCGCGTGATGCCCATGCGCTCCAAGGCCGCGGTGTTCACGAGCGCCATGTGCGCACACGTGCGCTTGAGGTACACCGGGTGCTCCGGTGCGGCCTCGTCCAGGTCCGCGCGGGTGGGCCCGCCCCCGTTCATGCGGTGCTCGTCGTAGCCCCAGCCGATCACCCACTCCCCCGCCGCAGTCTCCCGGGCTGCCTCACGGATAGCCGTGACGACGTCGCCCGCTCGCGGAGTGACGGACGGCCGGCAGTCCGCGTTCAGCGCCAGCCGCGCGTACAGCCCCGGGTGCCCGTGCGTCTCGATGAGCCCCGGCATCAGGTACCGCCCGCCCGCGTCCACCACCGGCGCATCCGGTGCCGTGCGGCGTCGTGCCTCGCGGGCGTCCCCCACGAAGGTGATGACGCCGTCCTGGACCACCACGGCCTGCGGCTCGGGACGGTACTGCCCGGCGGGTCGGTGCACCACGGCATTGACCACGGCGAGGCTGCGGGTGTTCTGCCCTGTCATGTCTGATTCCTCGTTTCCACCGGGGTCACCGGTTCAGCAGGTCTCCGGAGATCTGGTCCACGTTCTGCTCCTCGTCGCGGCGGATGAGCCGGCGGGCGGCGATCGAGGAGACCAGCGAGATGACACCCAGCACCATCAGCAGCAGGGCCGGGCCCGTGGAGCCGCCGCCCGTGACCCCGAGGATCCACGCGGCCAGTGCGGGCATGAACCCGGCGATCACGCCCGCGAAGTTGGCGCACATGGCGATCGCGGAGTAGCGGACCTTCACCGGGAACAGCTGGGTGAGCATCGTGCCCACCGGCGCGTACGGGATGGACGCGAAGCCGATGCCCAGGATCATCGCGGCGGTGATCCACGCGACGTCGCGCGTGTCCACGAGCCAGAAGATGGGGAACGCGAGCACCGTGGCCAGTGCGTAGCCCAGGACCACCACGATGGACGGGGAGGTCCGGTCCGCCAGCTTGCCGGCCACGGACATGGTGACCAGCTGCGCGACCGCACCCCACGTGATGGCCGTGAGGATCACGGTGGAGGGCAGGCCGAGCTCCCCGGTGACGTAGCTGATCATGAACGTGGTGAGCACGAAGAACCCGGCGTTGCCGAACAGGTACGTGCCCACGCCCAGGATCAGGCGCCCGGGCACGGTCCGCAGGATCTCGACGGCGGGCAGGCCCTCCTTCTCCTGGGGAGCGGCCGCGCGGGCGGCCTGGGCGTCCTTGTAGTCGTCGGTCTCGTCCACGCGCAGCCGGATCCACACGCCCACGACCACCAGCAGGATGGAGATCAGGTACGGGATGCGCCAGGCACCCTCCAGGAACGACTCCCCGGAGACGGCCACCACGGCGGCCACGATCATCGAGGAGAGGATGGTGCCGGTGGGAGAGCCCAGCTGCACCACCGATCCGTAGAACCCGCGTTTGCCCTCGGGGGCGTTCTCCACGGCCATCAGCGTGGCACCACCCCACTCGCCGCCCGCGGCCATGCCCTGCACGCACCGCAGGACCGCCAGCAGGATGGGCGCCACGATGCCCGCGGTCTCGAACGTGGGCAGCACCCCGATCAGCGTGGAGGACACACCCATGGCCACGATCGTGATCATGAGGATGGTGCGCCGGCCCAGCCGGTCCCCGAAGTGCCCCGCGAGCAGCGCCCCGATGGGGCGTGCGATGAAGCCCACCCCGAACAGCAGGAACGAGCTGATCACCGCGAGGGCGGGATCGTCCCCGCCGAAGAACAGCGGCGCAAAGACGATGGAGGAGGTGGTGCCGAACAGGAAGAAGTCGTACCACTCGAGGGACGTGCCCACGTACGCGCCGATCAGCGCGCGGCGGGCCTTGCGGGGGTCGTGCTGCCGGACGGTCTGGCCGCCCTGCGCGTGGTCTGCGGGACCACCGACGGTGTGGGACATGGGCACCTCTGGATCAGGAGGGAGGAGAACCGGTCCACGCAGTGGCCGGCGGGACCACCACGCTGTGACCCCTGCCCTGCCACTATGTGACCCAGGTCGCAGAGCGTCAAATACCTCGCGACCCCCGTTCGGCAGAAAAGTGCCGACTGTGTCACTTCATGTGGTGGCCCCGAGACGGTTGTGGCCCTCGGCGCTGAGTGGTCGACTGGCTCCATGAGTGAGAACAGCATCTGGGAAGCCCTGCAGACCGCCCGCGACAAGGCCAAGGAGCGTGAGGACGAGGAGAAGCAGCGCGTCGAGGACGCGGACAACCACGAGCAGCAGCGCGCGGCCAGTTCGCGTGTGGCCGCACGTCAGGCCGTCCGCGAGACCCTGGACGACATCCTCGCCGAGCGGGAGGGCTGAGCCGTGGCGGGCAGACACACCGCAGATAACGGCCAGACCGCCAAGGAGCAGACCGTGGGGATGACTCCCGAGCAGGAGCAGGAGTACCTCACGGACGACCGTACCCAGCCGCAGCCCGCGGACGGCGGGATCGGCGCCATGACGGACATGCAGGGCCGGGAGCCGGACACCGGCAATTAGCCCCGCAGCGACGCCACGAACTCCCACAGCGTCTGCGCGGCCGTGGTGAGGTGGTGCGCGAAGCCCTCCAGGTCCTCGCTGGTGTCCCGGCGGTAGTTCACGCAGAACTCGTAGCTGTCCGCGCACGTGGTGTAGGTGACCCCGAAGCCCTCGGGCGTGGTGGGGGCGAACGCGTAGCGCACGATCCGGTCCGGTCCACCGATGGACGTGGTGGAGAGGAAGTCGTGGCGCACCGCCGCAAGCGCCGGGGACCCGAAGAACGCGGAGGTCTCACCGGTGCGATCGGCCATCATGGCGAGCCCCAGCAGGTGCCGGTCCACCCCGTGGGCGCTCTTGCACGCCTTGACCCAGCCGCGGTGGGCGTCCAGGGCGGCGCGGAAGAGCTCCTCGGTGGCGGTGCCCTCGTGCAGGGCCCGCACGAACGCGGCGGCCTCAGTGGTGACGGGCCGTAGGCACTCGGTGCGCCCGGCCTGGTACTCCCGCATGTCCACCGCTTCGTAGACCCCGCGCACCCGCCCGTACGTAGCGTGCTGGGCGAGCAGCATGATGAGTTGCTGGGCGCCGTCGTCGCTGATCCGGAACGGCAGCTCCGCGCGGTGCGGGCGCGGCACCACCACGCGGTGCACGCCCAGCAGCGCGGCCTCGCTGCGGTAGCCGGCGACCGCCGCCACGAGCTCCTCCCGCAGCCGCGGGGCGATGTCCCACGTGAGTGCCTCCGGTTGCGGAGCATCCGGCAGGGGCGCCTCGTCCGGGACCGCGAGGTCCTGCAGCTCCCCGGCGACCGCCAGGATCGTGGCACCGTCCACGGTGCTGTGCTCCACGAGCATCGCGAGCCACTCGTCCTCCAGGCACACCTCGTACGTGATGGGCTTGTACGCCCACGCGTGCCCCACCTCGAACGCCGAGCGCTCCAGGTGCTCCACGACCTCCGCGCGTGCCTCCACCAGGTTGACCACGAACAGCATGCGCGTGATGCGCTCGTAGACCTCCGCGTTGTGCGCGTCCGCGGTCAGTCGCTCCAGCAGGGGTGCCGCCACCTCGCTGCCCAGGTAGGACAGAGCCCCGAACGGCAGCTCGGTCTCGCGCGGCTCGTCCCGTTCGAGCACCTCCCGCAGCCCCTGCGCCACGGTCCGCAGCGGCACCGGCCGCAGCTGCCCGGTGGCGATCGGCAGCGCGTACAGCCGCCCGCGGTGGATCACGCCGATCTCCGGGACGTCCACCACGCCGCCGGACGACGACGCCGCCGGGCCCGGTCTGCGGATCTCGTCCCGTTCCGGGAGGGGATGGCGGACTCCCCCGGCCAGGCACTCCCACTGCTCCATGCTCAGGGGGTTGCCTCGGGGGTCCACCTGCTGGGGGGTCTCCCCGCGCACCTGCCGCAGGTGCACCGACACCGCGCGGTACACGAGCTCCGCGGCCCGCCCCACGCCGGGTGCGCCGTAGTTCCCCGCGATCTGGAAGCCCACGCTGGTGGTCAGCGGCAACGGGGTGCGGACCGTGAGGTAGCCGTCCAGCCAATCCCGCGAGAGCCAGCTGCGCCCCTCGGCGTCCTCCGCGCGGGCGAACTCCTCCAGGGCGGCCTGCAGGCGCGGACCCTCGTGAGAGGAGAAGCGCTCGACCTCCCGGCGGGTGTCCTCCAGGACCTCCCGGTCCACCAGCGGCTCCGCGGCCGTGAGGAAGCGCGACAGCGTCTCGCCCAGCGGGGGCACGGGCAGGGTCTTCGCGCTCATAGGGTCCTTTCGGTGGTGCGGCAGGAGGAGGTCAGGGGCGTGTCCACGCACCACGCGCGCAGCAGGGCGTGGATGTGGCGGTCGAAGGCGGCGTCGGCGTCCTCACCGGGCGCCCCGGGATGGTGCATCTCGATGGCGATCCAGCCGTGGATCCCCGCCCGTACGGACGCACCGATGTCCGTGACGGGGACGGGGTGGAGGGCGCCCTCGTCGATCCCGGCGCGGATCAGCCGGTACATCAGGCGCGTGGAGACCTCCGCGAACTCCACGCGCTCCGCGTCCCCGACCATGGGTGTGCCCAGCCAGGGGCGGCCGCGTCCCAGGATCACCTTGTACAGCTCGGGGTACGCGAGCACCCAGCGGCGGCTCTCCCGCGCGAGCGCGCCCAGGTCCTCGAGCGGCCGTCCCGTGGTGAGCGCCCCTCTCTGAGCCCGGAGGTAGTCGGCGAGGGCCTCACGGCGCACCTCGGCGATCAGGGCGTCCCGGCTGCCGAACATGGTGTAGATGGCGGTGGTGGAGCAGCCGTGCTTGGCGGCCAGCGGCCGGAGGGACACGGAGTCCACACCACCGGACAGGATCTGTTCGGCGGCGTCCTGGATCAGGGCTCGGCGGGTGGTCTCATCGAATTTGCGGGGGCGCGCCACGCTCGCAATGCTACTGGTCAGGCCGGGTTGGGGCGCTCGATGACGGAACGCGAACACCGCCTCCGGACCACGACGCCGCACGGCCGGCTCCCGCGCGGTCCGCGCCGTGCCGCTCAGGTGCCGGAGCGCGCCTGCCGGTTGCGCCGGATGCGCTTGAGCACCCACCAGACGACCAGCACCAGGACGACGACCACCACGATGCGCGAGAACACGCTCGCGTACTGCTCCGCGATGTGCCAGTTCTCGCCCAGGTAGAACCCGGCCAGCACGAAGATGGTGTTCCAGATCAGGGACCCCAGGCCGCTGAGCAGCACGAAGAGTCCGAACGGCATGCGCTCGATGCCCGCCGGGATGGAGATCAGGGAGCGGAAGATGGGGACCATCCGCCCGAAGAAGACGGCTTTGCGGCCGTGGCGGTCGAACCACGCCTCGGTGCGGTCCAGGTCGTACAGGTCCACCAGGGGCATCTTGTCCACGACGATCCGCAGCCGGCGGCGCCCCAGGGCGATGCCGATCCAGTACAGCGCGATGGCGCCCACGATCGAGCCCAGGGTGGTCCAGAAGATGGCACTCGCCAGGCTGAATCCGCCCTGGCTCGCGGTGAATCCGGCCAGCGGGAGGATCACCTCGGACGGCAGCGGCGGGAACAGGTTCTCCAGCGCCACCAGGACACCGGCACCGGGGGCGCCGATCGCGTTCATCACGTCCACCACCCACGCCGCGACGCCGGTGAGTTGGGAACCGCTCTCGGCGGTGGCGGCCAGGATGGCAGGCAAGGACATGAAGGTGTTCTCCGCACGTGGTCGTCAGGGGTGGGCCCCATCCTACGGGCGCTGGCTCGGAGCCGGCTTGGAGGTTCCGGGGCGTTGCACGGTTGAATGGGCGCATGCGCCTGTGGTCACTTCACCCGTCCCTGCTGGATCGACGCGCCCTCGTAGCCGACTGGCGGGAGGGTCTGCTGGCCCAGAAGGTGCTGCTGGGTCAGACCACGGGCTACACCCGCCACCCGCAGCTGCAGCGCTTCCGCGCCACGAGCGATCCGGTGGGCTTCGTGACGGCCTACCTGCACGGGGTCGCGGACGAGGCGGACCGGCGCGGCTACAGCTTCGACCGCTCCCGCCTGGCGCGCCCCCGGGACACCGAGTCCCGCTCCATCACGGTCACCACGGGCCAGCTGCGCTACGAGTTCGAGTTCCTGCTGCAGAAGATCCTCGCCCGGGACCCGGAGTGGGCCCGCACCGCCCTGGACGGCATGGATCCCGACGCCGCCCCCGCCCACCCGCTGTTCGCGGTGGTTCCCGGGGACGTGGCCGAGTGGGAGCGGATCAAGCCGTGAGCAGAGCGTCGGGGCAGGGAGTCGCGCGGCGGCGTCGTCGGATCTCGCGCTGGCTCGCGATCACGGCGAGCGCACTGGCCGGGCTGGTGCACGAGGGGCTGCTGGGCGCCGGGGCCTGAGGCTCCGCGCACCCACTATGCGGCCGCGTGACCTACTTTTGCTCGTCTTTCTAATTGTTGATATGTCATCACCATTTGTGGAATGCTGGATATGCCCATTGCCGCACGACCGACATGGACAAGGACACCCCATGAGCACGCCCGCCACCGCCCGGACCGTCAACACCCCGACCCGCAGAGGCCGCTCGTGGCTCTCCCTGATCCCGTTCGTCCTGCTCGTCGCGGCGGTCGCCGCGCTCGGTGCCCTGGCCTCCTCCAACGCGCAGGAGGTCTACGGGAGCCTGGAACTGCCGTTCTTCGCCCCGCCCGCGTGGCTGTTCGGGCCCGCGTGGGCCGTGTTCTACACACTCATCGCCGTGGCCGGCTGGCTCATGTTCCGCGCCCGCGGCTTCTCCTTCCCGCTGTACCTCTGGGGCGCCCAGCTGGTGCTCAACGCCCTGTGGACCCCGCTGTTCTTCGGCGCCGAGCTGTACTGGCTCGCGTTCGTGGACATCGCCGCCCTGTGGATGGCCGTGGTGTGGTGCGTGGCCGTGTTCTGGAAGGTCAGCCGCCTGGCCGCGGGGCTCATGGTCCCGTACCTCGGGTGGGTCACGTTCGCCGCGGCGCTGAACCTGGGGATCGCACTGCTCAACTGACGCCCGCCCCGCCGAGCGCCGTGTCCGAAACCCGCTAGCGTCCCGCGCCGGACGGTGCGAGTCTGGTGGGCATGCCCACCGACGACACCGCCTCCGACGAGCGCTACCGCGCCGTCCGCTCACGGGACGCCCGCTTCGACGGGCAGTTCGTGATGGCCGTGCGCACCACCGGGATCTACTGCCGCCCCAGCTGCCCGGCCCGCACCCCGCGCCGCGAGAACGTGGAGTTCTTCCGCACGAGCGCGGCCGCCCACGCCGCGGGTTTCCGGGCGTGCAAGCGCTGCGCGCCGGAGGCCGTTCCGGGCTCCCCCGAGTGGGACGTGCGCGGGGACGTGGCCGGGCGCGCCATGCGGCTGATCGCCGAGGGCGTCGTGGACCGCGAAGGGGTCGAGGGACTCGCGCGGCGCACCGGGTACTCACCCCGCCACCTCACCCGCGTGCTGGGCGAGGAGCTCGGTGCGGGACCGCTCGCCCTGGCCCGGGCCCACCGCGCACAGACGGCCCGTGCCCTGCTCACGCAGACGGAGCTGAAGGTCTCCGAGATCGCCTTCTCGGCGGGGTTCTCCAGCGTGCGCCAGTGCAACGAGGTGATCCGTGACGTCTACGACATGACCCCCCTGCAGCTGCGCGAGCAGGGCCGGCGCACCTCCGGGGCTCGTGCGCCCTCCCACGACCGCCCCG